>CAIXUF010000386.1 GCA_903922535.1 Candidatus Hydrogenedentota bacterium | reverse complement strand
GGGCTGGCGCCGGGAGGGCGTTTTGTCACGTTCGCCTATGCGATGAGCCCCATGCTCCCCTCGGGGCGCCGGTTCTTCTCCGGCAAGATGCCGGCCCGCTTCGGCCGCATCCGCCGCATCGGCCCCGTCTGGAACAACGTGCCCCCCTGCTTTGTCTACATGGCCACCAAAGCGAAATGAGCCGGGAGTGCCGAAGCCGGGGCATCTAACGTGAAGAGGCTTCCAGCCTCTTTTCTTCTTTCGATTACATGTCAGGAGAATAACACGGCAGGGACGCCGCGTCCATATTGTGCGCGTCAACCCTGGCAGCAGGAGATGGACAATGAAGAAGGCGTTGATGGTCTGGGGCGGCTGGGACGGCCACGAGCCCCAACAGTGCGTTGAACGGTTCGTTCCTTTCCTGCGCGCCTCCGGCTATGAGGTGGATGTGCGCGACAGTCTGGAGGTCTTCGGTGACGGCTCTGTCCTGGCTGCGGCCGATCTGATCGTGCCCTGCTGGACCATGGGACAGTTGACTGAGGCCCAGGAAAAGACATTGTGCGCGGCCGTGCGCGCCGGGTCCGGCATCGCGGGCTGGCACGGCGGCATGTGCGACGCCTTCCGCAACAACACCAATTACCAGTTCATGACCGGCGGCCAGTTTGTGGAACATCCGGGCGGCACCATCGACTACACGGTGATGATCACGCGCCCCGATGATCCCCTCGTGGCGGGCATCGCCGACTTCAAGATGCGTTCCGAGTGCTACTACATGCACGTGGACCCGTCCAACGGGGTGCTTGCCACAACCACCTTCACCGGCGGGCATGCCGCGTGGATTGACGGCTGCGTCATGCCGGTGGTCTGGAAGCGCGCCTACGGTGCGGGCCGCGTCTTCTACTGTGCCCTGGGCCACACCGCCGCCGACTTCGACGTGCCCGAATGCCGCGAAATCATGCAGCGCGGCCTGCTCTGGGCCAGCCGTGAGACAACAGCACAATTCACTGGAGGATGAGCGTGATGGAAGCGATGAAGATTGCCGTGATTGGCTGCGGCAACATTTCGGATCTTTACTTTGCGGCCGGAAAACGCTTCGATGCGATCGACATCGCGGCCTGCGCCGATCTCGACCCGGATCGCGCCGGGGCCAAGGCAAAGAAGCACGGCGTGCCGAAGGCCTGCACGGTGGGCGAACTGCTGGCGGATGACAGCATCGAAATGGTGCTCAACATCACCGTGCCCAAGGCGCATTACGAGGTCGCGCTGCGCGTGCTCGATGCCGGCAAGCACGTCTACAACGAAAAGCCGCTCACCCTCACGCGCGCGCAGGGCATGGAACTGCTTCGTCTGGCGGAGGAGAAGGGGCTGCGCATCGGCTGCGCGCCCGACACCGTGCTGGGCGCGGGCATCCAGACCTGCCGCAAGCTCATCGACGACGGCTGGATCGGCGCGCCCGTGTCGGCCACCGCGTTCATGCAGTGCCATGGCCACGAGTCATGGCATCCCGATCCCGAGTTCTACTACGAGGCGGGCGGCGGGCCCATGTTCGACATGGGCCCCTACTACCTGCACGCGCTCATCACGCTGATGGGACCCGTCGCGGGCGTGAGCAGTCGCACGCGCGTCACCTTTCCCGAACGCGTCATCACCAGCGAAAAGAAGCGCGGCAAGCAGGTGCCCGTCGAGGTGCCCACCCACGTGGCAGGCATCATGGACTTCGCCAACGGTGCCATCGGCACCATGGTCACCAGTTTCGACGTGTGGCGTGGCAGTTGCCCCTGCATCGAGATACACGGCACGCAGGGCTCCCTGAGTGTGCCCGATCCCAATAGCTTCGGCGGTCCCGTGCGCGTGTTCCGCGCCGGATACGGCGACTGGCAGGACGTGCCGCTCACGCACATCTACGCCGAGCAGTCCCGCGGCCTGGGCCTGGCCGACATGGCCGTGGCCATTCGCGAAAACCGCCCGCACCGCGCCAACGGCCTGCTGGCCTACCACGCGCTCGACATCATGCATGCCTTCCACGACGCCTCCGATGCGTCCGCGCGTGTCGCCCTGGCCAGCACCTGCGAACGCCCAGCCCCCATGCCCACCGACCTGCGCGAGGGCGTGGTCGCCTGACAGAAAAGATTTGTCTGTTTTTGTGGCATGGACATCCTGCCCATGGTTTCAATCACGGGCGGGACGCCCGTGCCACGGAGGTGCGGCTTGTCTGGTCCCGTCCGTCCATTTCGTCCATACGGTCCATACCGTCCATACCGTCCATACCGTCCATCAAGTCCATTCCCCCCCCCGCTCACAAAACAGCAACGGCGGGAGGCGTCTTGTCCGACGCCTCCCGCCGCTTCACGTGCGGGGGATCTTCAAGCGGCCCTTACTTGGCCTTCTTGGGCTTCTCCGGCGCGGGCACAAAGCGGCCTGCCGGGTGGGCATAATCGTTCTTTTCCCAGTCCCGGTACGCCGGCGGGATCGGGTTGTCCATGCCGCCCTTGGCCAGCCAGTCCAGATTGCCGTCCATCAACAGGTTGGCGACTTTCTTGTAGGACTTGTTGTGGTTGCACTTGACCGCCTTGAAATTGGCCTCGATGCGCTTGCGGGCCTCAAGGCAGAACAGGTTGGCCAGTTCCTGCGGGGTCTCATCGGCGGGGTTCCTGCTGAGCAGGAGGTCGGCGTAGGAAAGCGTGGCCGCCATCACAAACAGATCGGTGCCGATGTCCACGAAATTGCCCAGGATGATCTGTTCGTATTCCATCTTCGCCTGGTATTTGCCCATGGTGAAGAACAGGTTGCGGGCCAGCCGCTTGCAGGTCTTGGCGGCGAAGTGGAGATGGGCGCGGTTTGCGCCGTTGAGCTTGCGGGCCTGCGGCGCGCCGACGGGCATGAACACCTTGGGCAGCCAGGTCGAGTAGAAGGCGGCCGCCTTCATGAGGAGGGAGATCTTGCCCTCCTTCTGGCCGGGCTTGGGCATGATGATCGGCATGACCAGCTTGAAATGGGTATCGAGCGCCTCGCGGGCCATGATGAGGTGCATGACCTCGGAGGAACCCTCGAAGATGCGGCCGACGCGCATGTCGCGCATGGCCATTTCCAAGCCCGTCGGCCGGTCGCCGCGTTCGTACAGCGAGGTGGCGCGTTCGTAGCCGCGGCCGCCGCGCACCTGCACGTAGTCGTCCAGCATCTTCCACAGCGTCTCCGAGCAGTAGTACTTCGCCGCGGCCGCCTCAAGGCGGATGTCGGCGTTCTTCTTGTCCGCGAACGCGCAGGTCAGATAGACCATGCTCTTCATCGAGAACAGGCTGGCCGCGTAGTTGGCGATCTTCTTCGAGATCGACTGGTGCTTGCCCACCGACTGCCCCCACTGCACGCGGGTGGTTGTCCACCACTTGCAGTCGTCAATGAACGCCATGCCCGTGCCGACGCCGGCGGCCGGAAGGCCCAGGCGGCCGACGTTCAGCGTGGAGAGGGCGATCTTCAGGCCCATGCCCGGCTTGCCGACCAGGTTCTCCTTCGGAACCTTCACGTTCGTGAAGGTCAGCGCGCCGTTGGCAATGCCGCGCAGGCCCATGAACCGGCAGCGGCGCACCCGCTCCACGCCGGGCATGTCCGTCTCGACCACGAAGGCCGAGATTTGCGGAATGGACTTGCCGTTCGGCAGCACCTTGTCCGGCGTCTTGGCCAGCACCACGATCAGCGTGGTCAGGTCGTCATAGCCGTTGGTGCACCACAGCTTGTCACCGTTCAGAAGGTAGAACTGGCCGTCCTCGGTCGGCGTTGCCGTGCTCACCATCCGTGCCGGGTCGGAGCCCACATCGGGTTCGGTCAGCGCGAAGGCCGAAATCTCGCCCGCGGCAAGACGGGGAAGCCATTTCTTCTTCTGTTCCTCGGTGCCGAACTCCTTCAGCGGCTGGGGCACACCGATGCTTTGGTGCGCCGACAGGTAGGTGACCGTGTTCGAGCAGTAGCTCCCGACCAGGCCCAGCACGCGGGCGTAGTTTGTCACCGACAAACCAAGGCCCCCGTACTCCTTCGGGATCTTCATGCCGAAAATGCCAATCTCCGCCAGCGCCTTGAGCGTCTCGCGGGGATAGGTCTCG
>CAIXUF010000385.1 GCA_903922535.1 Candidatus Hydrogenedentota bacterium | reverse complement strand
CTTTGCCGCGGCAAGAACCGGCGCGGGAACCGCGGCAAGATGTGGGTACCGTATGCGCGCGTGCAGCGTGCCCATCACACCGCGCACCACCACGTCCTCAATGACATGAAGCTGGCGCAGGGTCAGGTTGCACTCGTCAAACTGGCCGTCGCTCACGCGCAACTCCATGACGCGCCGGACAAAGGCGCGCACGTTCTCCTCGGTCGGATCGTCCAGCGTGCGCACCCCCGACTCAGAGGCGTCGCATATCATCAGTATGGCCGTTTCCGGCCGTTGCGGGCGTGGTCCGGGATAGCGGTACTCCTCCTCGCGCACATTTTCCGCGCCGTGGAGTTCGACAGCCTGCTGGTAGAAGTAACCCACCCGCATCGTGCCGTGGTGCTCCAGTATTCCCTTCACAATGGCCTCGGGCAGATGGTACTTGCGGGCCAGTTCCGCGCCGTAGAGCACGTGCTGGCGAATCACCGCCGCACTCTTCTCCGGGGGCAGGCTGTCATGCACGTTCACCCCCTGCTGGTTCTCGGCGAACATGGCCGCGTCCATCGTCTTGCCGATGTCATGATAGTAGCCGCACACCCTGGCCAGCAGGCCGTTCGCGCCAATCGCGTCCGCCGCCGCCTCGGCCAACTGGCCCAGCAGCAGGCTGTGCGCGTAGGTGGCCGGCGCCTTCATCGCCAGTTCGCTCAGCAACTGGTTGTTCAGGTCCGAATACTCCAGCAGCGTGATGTCCGTCGTCAGGCCGAACAGCCGCTCCAGCGGCGAAAGCAGCCCCGGCACGGCCACAATGCAGAAGCCGCCGTTCAGCGCCACCAGCAGCACGCGACGCACAAACGGTTCGGCGAACAGCGATTCGGTCGACAGGATTACGGCAACCATGGCGGCAACCCCCGCCACCGCGGCCACCAGCGAGGCGGCGGTCATGTCGCTGCGACGGCGCACCCGGCTGACACTGAACGCGCCCGCCGCCGACATGGCCGCGGCCACCAGCATCAGCCGCCAGTTGTACTGAAACTGGGCGGAGACCAAGCCGGCCGTAATGCCGCTGAAGAACGCCGCAAACGGCGCGTTCACCAGAATGGCGCAGAGAATGGACGCCGCGGCCACGGGCACCACGAAGCCCGTGGGCTCAAAATAGGAGGCAAGCCGCCCGGCCACCAGGACCAGACAGGTCAGAACCAGCGCCACTTCAAACGCCTTCTGCCCGCCGATGCCGGGCCGCACGCCCGACGGGTCGCCAGCCAGCAGCAGACAACCGCGGTACAGTCCCAGGAACGCCAGCAGCACCAGAATGCCATGGGCGATCACGTTGTTTATCATGCGCTGCAGCGGCCGCTCTTCCTGCCGGACAATGGCCAGGTAAGCCTCCACGTCCGAGCGCGACTGGCGGGTCCACTTCTTGCCGCGGTCCTGAATGATTTCGCCCGCCTCCACCTCCTTCATAATCGGCGGGACAGACTGGGCCGCGCGTGCCTTGGCCGAAACCGTGGCGACCTTGTCCTCCACGAGCGTGGGCACCAGCAGGGGCTGCACCATGCCCATGACCGCCTCCCGGATGCGCGTCCAGTCCACCGGGGCGCTTCCCGCGGACTCGGGGGCGGTGGCCATGTCCGTCAGGCGCGCGCCCAGCGCGGCGGCGGCTTCCTGCGGATCCGGCGCTGCACCGTATTCAACCACGTTTGGCGCGGGCGCGTTGTCGCCCACCGCCGCGCCCAAGACAACCACTCTGCGCCGCCGCTGATCCGGGGACAAATCGCTTGCGCGAATGCCGGTCCCCAGCGCCGTTTGTAGTTCCTCCAGCGCCAGCGTTCCCAGCCGGTCCGACTCGGTAAAGGAAAGCGGCTCGGGCGTGTCGGGCTTAAGTCCTGAAACCTTCAGCGGCGGCGGTGATTCCCCCGGTTTGACGGCGTTCTTCGTCGCCTCGAAAATGCGTTCCGGCAAGCTGTTCCGATCCGGCAGCAGCCACTGCACGACAATCTCCGCATCGGGCAGACT
>CAIXUF010000384.1 GCA_903922535.1 Candidatus Hydrogenedentota bacterium | reverse complement strand
CACGAGCAGAAGAACATGTCCACCCTCGGCGAGGGCGGCATGATCACCACCAACGACCCGGCGCTCTTCGAGCGCATGGCGCTGTACCGCTCGCACTGCACCCGCGTCTACGGCAAGAGCACCAAGTATTGCAGTCTGGACGAGGCGAAGGTGCCGATGGGCAAGCGCTTTTGGTGGCAGGATTTCGACGACTGCGGCTACAACTTCCGCATGACCGACATCCAGGCGGCCGTGGGCATCGTGCAACTGCGCAAGATAGACCAGCTCAACCAGTTGCGCATCGACAAGTCCAACTACATCACCGGGCGCATCCAGGACGTGCCGGGACTCACACTGCCGACGGTGATGCCGGGCAACAAGCACGTCTACCATCTCTATCCCATGCAGATTGATCCGGCCGTGTACGGCATGACCAAGGAGGACTTTGTATGGGCCATGCGCGAGGAGCGCGGCATTCGCATCGGCACGCACTACATACCACTGCACTGGACGACGGCTTTCAAGAAGCGCGGCTTCCAGCGCGGCCAGTTCCCCGTGGCCGACGGCCTTGCCGAACGGCTGGTGACCCTGCCAATCCATCCGCGGCTCACCACCGAAGGGCTCGACTACCTCATCGACAGCATTCGTCATTTCAGTCCGCTGGGCAAGTAAGGCACATTCGGGGGGCAGCCGTCATGGGCTGTCCCCCTTTTCATTGGTGAGGAATTTGGAACAACAGCCGGGGGTGGCTGCTATACTGGGGCTGACAGCCAAGGGCGGCTGTCCCACCTTTCGGAGGATGGATCATGCGAATGACTCTGATTGCGTTTTTCATACTGTTTGCTGGATGGACCGTCGCGGCCGACAATGCCGCGCCGATGCCCTCCCCCACGGATCTTGCAGTCATTGAGAACGGCTGGCAGGGAACGGTTGTGGCCCGGCTCGACCAGAGCTACGCCGGGTGGGACGTGGAAATCGGCGATGCGGACAACGACGGCAAGAATGAGATTCTGACGACGGGCTGTCCCGACAGCCGTCTGTACCTGTACAAGCTCGACGGGACGCAGTGGAAGACGACCATGCTGGCCGAAGACCTCGCACAGGACAAGCCCGCCATGGGCCTTGTCGTGCGCGTGGCCGATCTTAACGGCGACGGCACCAATGAGATTCTTCTGGGCACCGGCCAGGAAAGAGGCGGCACCGCATGGTTCCATGTGCTTTCCACCGACGGCAAGACCATCACAAACAAACTTTCCTGCCGCCCCGAGTGCAACAAGAGCAGCTTTACGCACGACTTCGCCATCTATGATCTGAACCGCGACGGGCTCAAGGAGGTTATCGCGGCCTATTGCGGCGGCGGGGAGATCATCCGCTACGACGTGAACAAGTCGCTGACGGCGATCGCGGCGCGCAAGATTCACCAATTGTCCGGATCGGGCGAGGAGTCCATCATTGCCGATGTGGACAATGACGGCAAGCCGGAGTATCTGACAGCGAACGGTTTCCGGCCGGGCAAAGCCCGGGTCGAGATTTTCGACATTGACGAGAAGGGCGAACTCTCCCCCGAGCCCCGCATCGCGATTGCGGGATACGGGGACAAAGGCTGCTTCTATGCCTCTTTCATCGTTGGTGATGTGAACAACGACGGCAAGAATGAACTGGTGGTGGGATGGAAGAGGGAACAGAAGATCAATCTCAGCACGCTTGTCGCCTACAACGTGACCAAAACGGATGCAACGCCCGTCGCGTGGCTGGAACGCGACACGCCCGATCTGGACATGGGCTACTTCGAGAAGATGATGGCCGTGGCGGACGCCGACAATGACGGCAAGAACGAGCTGGTGATTTCGACCCGCGGAGACAATGTCTCCGAGTTCATCACGAGCAGCCACCTGGGCCGCGCCTATATCTACCGCGTGGGAACCGACGGACAATCGGCCCGCGAAACGCTGGTGGATTTCCGCGAAGAGGACGCGGAGTCCTCCTGGCTCGCCGTGGGCGATTGTGACAACGACGGCCTGAACGAGGTTGTGCTGGCCACGGGAAAGGGTGATCGCACCAAGCCGGGCGTTTCGTATGTCGTCCTGCTCGAAAAACTGGGCGGAGTTCCCCACAAATGACGCGCGGCCTCCTGGAAAACGCGCCGGGTGACGCGCTGCTCGATTCAAAGCGGCGGCAGGACGCCGTAAGCGCCACCGGCTTCGACTGGCCGGACATCTCCGGCGTGCTCGACAAGGTGGAGGAGGAGTTGGGCGAAATCCGCCAGGCCCTTGCGGCGGGAGACCCGGAACATGCGCGCAAGGAACTGGGCGACCTGCTGCTGGTCGCCGTGAATGTCGCGCGGTTCCTGAACGCGAACCCGGCCGAAGAGTTGCGCCGCTCCACGGATCGGCTCTGCGGACGGGTGGAAAAAGTGCGCGCGCTGTGCGAAAAGCGCGGCATCGACATGCAAAGTTGCACGCTGTGCGCGCTCGACGCGCTGTGGAAAGAGGTCAAGGATCAAGAGGGCGCAACGACTTAGAAACACCCCTTGACATCGGACCCGTTCATGATGCAAACTCAGGGTTCGGATTTGCGTTTTAGCCCCATTTTAGGGCGTGATCGCGGATCGGTGAATAACCTGTGGATAACTTGTGGACAACTTGGCGCGGCGGTCAGTAAGACGCGGTCGCAAGTCAGTTCGCCACTTGAATTGGT
>CAIXUF010000383.1 GCA_903922535.1 Candidatus Hydrogenedentota bacterium | reverse complement strand
GGACATGGTCCCGACCCCGCCTACGGCGCCGTAATGCCCCCCATCTACCAGGTGTCCACCTTTGCCTTTCGCGGTGTGGGCGAACCGGGACCTTTCGATTACTCGCGTTCGGGGAATCCCACGCGCAAGGCGCTGGAGGACTGTCTTGCGGCGATTGAGGGGGGCACCCGGGGATTCGCATTTGCCACGGGCATGGCGGCGAGCACCACGGTGGTTTCGCTGCTCGAAGCAGGGGACCATCTGCTGATACACAACGACCTGTACGGCGGCACCTACCGGTTGACCACGCGCATCACGGCGAAGCAGGGGGTGGAGGTGGAGTTCGTGGACATGCGCGATCTGGAGGCGCTGCGCGCCGCGCTGCGTCCCAACACGCGCATGGTCTGGACCGAAACACCGACCAATCCGGTCATGAACCTGCTTGACCTTCCGGCCATCGTGGAAGTCGTGCGTGGAAGCGGAGCCATGACGGTCTGTGACAACACCTTTCTTTCACCCTATTTCCAGAATCCGCTGGCGCTGGGCATCGACATCGTGGTCCATTCCACGACGAAGTACATCAATGGGCACTCCGACGTGGTGGGCGGGGCCGTGGTCGTGAAAGATCCTGACATCGCGGCGCGCGTGGCCTTCCTGCAGAACGCCATGGGGACCTGTCAGGCCCCCTTCGACTGCTTCCTGGTCCTGCGCGGACTCAAGACGCTCGCGCTCCGCATGGAGACGCACCACCGCAACGCGTTGAAGATCGCACAGTGGCTGGAAGCGCACCCGAAGATCCTGTGCGTCAACCATCCGGGCCTGGTCAGTCACGCGCAATATGAGCTGGCCCAACGGCAGATGCGCGGTTGTGGCGGCACCTTCTCATTCCGTGTGCGGGGCGGCAAGGATGCCACGATGCGGTTGCTGGGCGGCGTAAAACTGTTCACACTGGCCGAGTCATTGGGCGGTGTTGAGTCGCTCATCGAGCATCCCTGGACCATGACCCATGCCTCCATGCCGGCCGAAGCCAAAGCCGAAGCAGGCATCACCGAGGACATGATCCGGATCTCCGTCGGCATCGAGCACGTTGACGACCTCATCGCGGACCTGGAGCAGGCGCTGAACGGGGTGTGATGCGGAGGCAAACCCGAATTTCAGCCCCGAAATTGCATATTCCGGCGGGAAACGGGTATCCTATTCCTGTACTCGTGGCAGTACCTTATTCCAACCTGTGAGGATCATGCCGTGTCCCAGAATCCACTGGTTTCTTATCTTCAGCAGACCCCGGCGGACCAGCTTGATGCCGGTTTCGTGGGCTATCTGGCGCAAATGACGGAAGTTTCGAAGGTTGCGCCGATGGTGGCCAAGTCCATCATCCAGGAATTGGCCGACCAACGGCGCTACCTGAAGTTGATTGCCAGCGAGAATTATTGTTCGCTGGCCACGCAGTTGGCCATGGGCAACCTGCTGACGGACAAGTACGCCGAGGGCATTCCGCACCAGCGCTTCTACGAGGGCTGCGACAATGTGGACAACGTCGAGGCGTACGCGGCGGAACAGGCGGTGAAGCTGTTCGGCGCGGACCACGCCTACGTGCAGCCGCACAGCGGCGCCGATGCGAACATGGTGGCCTATTGGGCGATTCTGACCGCCAAGGTCGAGGTGCCCTGCCTGGAGAAATTCAACACGACCAATCCGGCCGCGCTTTCGGCCGAGGACTGGAACAAGGTCCGCCTGGAGATCAACAGCAAGCGGCTTATTGGCATGGACTATTATTCGGGCGGCCACCTGACCCACGGCTACCGGCGCAATCTGTCGGCGAAGATGTTTGAGTCGTTCAGCTACGCGGTGAATCGCGAGACGGGCTACATCGACTACGACGAAATCGAAAAGATGGCGGTGGAATTGAAGCCGCTGGTGCTGCTGGCGGGCTACAGCGCCTATCCGCGCCTGATCAACTTCGCGCGGATGCGCGAGATTGCGGACAAGGTTGGCGCCGTGTTCATGGTGGATATGGCCCACTTCGCCGGGCTGGTGGCGGGCGGCGTGTTTAGGGGGGACGCCAACCCGGTTCCGCACGCGCACGTGGTGACCTCGACCACGCACAAAACGCTGCGCGGGCCGCGCGGCGGCATCGTTCTGTGCAAGAAGGAATTTGCCGAGTTCGTGGACAAGGGCTGCCCGCTGGTGCTGGGCGGGCCACTGTCGCACATCATTGCGGCCAAGGCGGTGGCGTTCACCGAGGCGAACAGGCCCGAATTCAAGACCTACGCGGCCAAGATTGTCGAGAATGCCCGCACCATGGCCGAAGCGTTCATCAAGAGCGGGCTCACGCTGGCCACGGGCGGCACGGACAACCACCTGATGCTGATTAACGTGGCCAAGAGCTGCGGGCTCACGGGCACGCAGGCGGCCTCGGCGGTGCGCGAGTGCGGCGTCACGCTCAACTACAACTCCCTGCCCTTCGACCCGAACGGGCCGATGATTACCAGCGGGCTGCGCATCGGCACGCCGGCCGTCACCACGCTCGGCATGGGCGCGGACGAGATGGTCGAGATTGCCGGCATCATCAAGTCCGTGCTCGACGGCACGCAGGCGGCGGTGCTTACGACCGGCGACAACGCGGGCAAGCCGAGCAAGAAGAAATACGTGCTCGACCCGAAGGTGCGCGACGCGGCGCTGTCGCGCGTCAAGGCGCTGCTGGGCCGTTATCCGGTTTATCCGCAGCTTGACTTGGGCTTCCTGCAGGAACACTTCGGGTGAACAACCCCGGCACCATGGCCGCGGTCCTTAAGGCCGTGTTCCTGGTTGGCACGGGCGGCGCGCTGGGCTCGCTGGCCCGGTACGGCACGTCTGTCGGATGCGCGCGCCTGTTTGGGACGCAGTTTCCCTGGGGCACGCTGGCGGTCAATCTTGTAGGCTGCTTCATCTACGGGCTGGCCTTCGCGCTGATCGTGCGCAACATGGTGCCGTTCGGCCCGGAAGTGCGCATGTTCCTGCTGGCGGGATTCCTGGGCGGGTTCACCACCTTTTCCAGCTTTGGCATGGAGACCGTGCTTTTTGCTGCCGAGGGTGGCGCGGGGCTTGCCGTGGTCAACATTCTGGCGAACAACGTGGCGGGGCTTGGGCTTTGCGCCCTGGGACTTTGGGCGGGGCGGTTGCTCTAGTTCCGCATGGTTTGTTCTTTCATTATGACACTTTGTCGATGAGAAAGTGTGGGACAGGCGCTCCCGCCTGTCGGCCCTTGGGCGTTCGTTACAAGCCGACAGCCGGGGGGCGGCTGTCCCACAGAGACAGCATGGAGGATGGACCGATGGCTGGACTGGGAATGTTTTTTCCGACGGGCGGGATGGGTTCCTTCAACACAGCCGATTCAATGGCCCGTGAAACGGCCAACGCCGCCATGCAGGCGGCCGCATCACAGAAGAGCGAAATCGAGGTGCTCCGGGAACAGGTCGAGCGGATTGCGCTGTTAAACCAGGCATTGTGGGAGTTGGTGCGCGACCGGCTGCAGTTGACCGACGCCGACTTGGAAAAGATTGCGCAGGAAGTGGACCTGCGCGACGGCAAGCAGGACGGGCGTCTTTCCGAGCATCCGCTCCAATGCCCGAAGTGTGGGCGTGTGTCCAATTCGCGCCACAAGAAATGCCTCTACTGCGGCCTTCTCTTCGAAGGAGACGCTTTCGGATGATTGACAGTGACACGGTGCATGCCTGAAAGCAGGGCACCTCAGGGAGTATGCAATGGTAACGGAGACTATGGTTCTTGATGCGCTTCGCGCAGTCATCGACCCGGATTTCCACCGCGACATCGTTTCGCTCGGTTTTGTGAAGAACGTCAAGATCAACGGCGGCGCGGTGGCTTTCACCATCGAACTGACAACCCCCGCCTGCCCCGTGCGTGAACGGTTCCGCGCGCAGGCGGAGGAGGCGGTACGGGCACTGCCGGGCGTGACAACTGTGGACGTTGAAATGACCGCGCAGCAGCGGCATGCGCCCGCGCCCTCGGTGGCGCTCGACAATATCGGCGCCGTCATTGCGGTTTCCTCCTGCAAGGGGGGGGTGGGCAAGTCCACCGTCGCCGCGCTGCTGGCACGCGCATTGCAGCGCGAGGGGCTTGCGGTGGGCCTGCTGGACGCCGATATCCACGGGCCGTCCATCCCGACGCTTTTTAACACGCACCATCCCGAGGTGCAGTCGCTTGGTGAGACCTTCCTGCCGGTGGAGGTGGACGGGCTGCCCACGATGAGCCTGGGCTATTTCATGGGCGAGAAGCCCGCAGTCATGCGCGGGCCGATGGTGTCCAACTACGTGATGCAGCTTCTCTCGCAAACCGACTGGGGCACGCTCGACTACCTGCTGATCGACCTGCCGCCGGGCACCGGAGACATCCAGCTCACCCTGACCCAGCGCGTGTCCTTTGACGGGGCGATCATTGTCACCACGCCGCAGGCGTTGTCACTGGTCGATGTGGCGCGCGGCATTCTTATGTTTGAGCGCCTGGAGGTGCCCGTGCTCGGCGTGGTCGAGAACATGGCTTTCTTCACCTGCGACGGCTGCGGCAAAGTGCACCATCCCTTTGGCGACAGTTCGGGCACGCTGCACGACCGGTTCGGGCTGGAGATGCTGGCACAACTGCCCATCCTGCCGAATGTGCACAGCGCCGCCACGCGCGACGCGGGCGCCGACATTCCCGAGTTTGCCGCGCTCGCCGAACGGCTGCACCGCGCCGTGGGCATGCGCCGGGGCGACCATGCCGGCCACCCCGAAGTCACCGTCGATGGTGCCTTCATAACCGTGCGCTGGCCGGACGGCACGGAGACCCGCCTTGCCAACCGGACCCTGCGGCTGTCCTGCCGCTGCGCCCTGTGCGTTGACGAGATGAGTGGCGCGCCCATGCTCGATCCGAAGACCGTTGCGGACGACATTCAGCCGGAGGAGATCGTCCCGCTTGGCAATTATGCCGTCGGTATTGCCTGGAACGATGGCCACTCTTCCGGTATCTACTCTTGGGAACACATCCGCCGTGTGGCGGAAGAGTCCTCCGCGGCACAGTGCGGTTGCGGCTGCGTTCACACGGAGTAGAACACCCGAAGAGGCCGGCACAGATACTCCCGCCTGCGCTGGAGAGACGGTTGTTCCCGGTGTTTTGCCAATCCGGTGTGCCTGTGGTACGATGGCCGCACACTACGGGGCAGTCGCACTCAACGTTCGGAAAACGCGTGCAATCATGGTGAACCGGCTGATTCGGGCATATTTGTTTTTGATCGCGCTGATGCTGTGCCTTTTCGTATATGCCGGGGAACCGGCTCGCGGACCCGTGCCGGGGCTGTCCTTTGAGAAGCGCGAAAAGGGGGGCGTTTCCTACTTTGTGGCCCGTGTGCGGGTGGATCAGGTCCCGCTGCGCCTCTACTGGAAAGACGCCGCCGGGATTCCCTACAGGAACTTCACGGCGTTGCGCGGGGCGCTCGACGAGAAGGGTGAGCAACTGGTCTTTGCGACCAATGCGGGCATCTTCGCGCGCGATTACACGCCGCTCGGACTGCATGTGCAGGACGGCCATGAACTGGAACCGCTCAATCTGAAAAACGGGGGCGGCAACTTCTTCCTGAAACCGAACGGCGTTTTCTATGTGGCCAAGGGTCGCGCAGGCGTGCTCAGCACGGAGGACTACGCGGCGGCGAAGCCGCAACCCGACCTGGCCGTGCAGTCGGGGCCGATGCTGCTGCGCCACGGCGAGATTCACCCCCGCTTCATTCCCGATTCCGACAGCCGGTACGTGCGCAACGGCGTGGGGGTACTCTCGGACACCGAGGTGGTCTTCGTACTGTCCGAGCAGGCGGTGAACTTCTACGGCTTTGCGATCTTCTTCCGAGACGAATTGGGCTGCAAGGACGCGATCTATCTGGATGGCGCGATTTCGGGCATGTATGCCCCGGCTATTGGTCGGGACGATCCGGGCCTCACCTATGTGGGCATGTTCGGCATCTCTGTGCCAAAGGATGTGGGGAATTCGGACACGGACAAGGGGGGGCACTGACATGGCGCGCGGGCGGGTGAGATATGTGTGTGCCGAGTGCGGGGCGGTGCATCCGGGGTGGATGGGCCGCTGTCCGGAGTGCGGGGCCTGGAACACCATAGAGGAAGAGGCCGCCACGGCGGAGGATAGCCGCTCGATGGCCTCGGTGACCGTGGTGGCGGCCACGCCGCGGCCGGTGACCGAGGGGGAGGGCGAGACACCCGAGCGCCTGGCCACGGGTATGGCCGAGTTTGACCGGGTCATGGGCGGCGGGATTGTGCCGGGGTCCATCACGCTGGTGGGCGGCGATCCGGGCATTGGCAAGTCGACACTCATGCTCCAGGTGTCCCATCGGGTGGCCAGAGAGGGCGGCCGGGTGCTCTATGTGAGCGGCGAGGAATCTTTCTCTCAGGCGCGCATGCGCGCCGACCGGCTGGGCGCGCTGAACGAGAATCTGCTGCTGTACACCGAGACCTCCATGGACGCGGTGGCGGGGCAGATTGAAAAGGGCGGCTGGCGGCTGGTGGTCGCCGATTCAATCCAGTCGATGCATTCGCCGTCGATGCCGGCCTCGCCGGGCAGCGTGGGCCAGGTGCGCGAGTGCGCGGCCGAATACCTGCGCCTGGCCAAAGGCATGCAGGCGCCGGTGATGCTGGTGGGGCATGTGACCAAAGACGGGATTATTGCCGGTCCGCGGCTCTTGGAACACATGGTGGACACTGTTCTATACTTTGAAGGCGAAGGCCGCCAGGCCCTGCGGATACTGCGCGCGGTGAAGAACCGCTTCGGCTCGACGAACGAGATAGGCGTGTTTGAAATGCGCGAGACGGGACTGCACGAAGTGGCCGACCCGAGCGCGCTGTTTCTGGGTGAACGCCCGAAGGGCGTGAGCGGTTCGGCGGTGCTGCCGGGCATGGAAGGCACGCGCCCGGTGTTGGTGGAGGTGCAGGCGCTGGTGGGCGAGCCGCATGCGGGTTCGCCGCGGCGGGCCGTTTCCGGGGTCAACCCCGGCCGGGTGTCGCTGCTGCTGGCGGTGTTGGAAAAGCGGGCCGGATTGCGGTTGTGCGACCGGGATGTCTTCGTAAACGTCGCGG
>CAIXUF010000382.1 GCA_903922535.1 Candidatus Hydrogenedentota bacterium | reverse complement strand
TGAGCCGCGCTGGGTCTTGTATGCGATGGCCTTGGCCGCCACGTCCTCGCGGTCGAATCCCTGCATGGAGTCCGACACGTTGGAGATGGTTTTTATGTGGTCTTCGGCCTTACCGCTGATGCGATCTAAGCCGTTAGGTGTTTGATTAGGCTGGATTTTCTCAGCCGCATTGATGTCTTCCAGCTCCAACACGATGCCTGACTGCGCACCTGACTGCTCCAAGTCCTCAATGGACATGTTCTTCAGCGCGCCGACTTTTACCTTCCAGCCGCTGTTTGCCGTGGTGTTGACGATGTGCAGCTCTTGGCTGGACACCTTGTTCAGTATCTCTTGCGGTCCGAGCAGATTCTCGACGATGCCGATGGTGGCGCCGTAGCGGAAGTGCGGGAAGTACGGTACGACGGTGAAGTGTTTGTACGGGCTCCAGTCATCGTGCAGCACGTAGTTGTCTGCCGTCACCGTCCAGCGGATGCGCTTGACCTGCTTCTTGATGACGTTTATGTTGCCCTGCGCCTTCTCCATCACAGCGGCGATCTTGTCGCGGTTCCATTCGTCCGGGATTGGGCGCATGTCGCCCGTCTCGATGTCGACGAAGTGTTTCTGCTTGTCTAGCTTGCGGTACTGGCGCTCGATGGTGCGGATGTTACGGCGCACGAACGTGTTGTCCTGCACCCCGTAGTACGAGCCGGAGAGATAGCTACCGGCGAAGCGGTCGCGCACGCGCTCGATACTGTCGTAGGCGTACGGAAACGAGCTCTCAACCACGGACTTGAAGTGCTCGGCCGACTCTTCGTCGTACAGAATCGCCAAGTCGTCAGGCGTGAGCCACTTAGTAACCATCACGTCGTTCCAGAAGTCCGGGTCATACTCCTCGGCATCCGGGTCTACGATGACGTTCTTACTGTTTAACTGACTGATCTTGACCTCGCCCTGCATCTGGTCGTCGAACCCCAGGCGCACGTCGTAGAAGCCGCGAGAACGGATGATTCCGTCCGCGAATACGTCGGAGCGAACCCAAGGCAGCTGATTGTTCTGGGCGATCTGCATCCACACCTTCGTCAGTGCGTCTGCCGTGTCTGGCGACGCGCCGTTGGACGGGCGGAATAGGACTTCGTTGCGGTTGTAAATCTGCTCGCCCATGATTGTTCCCACGGTCGATATGATCTTGTTGATGGTCATTGCCGGGCGCTTCTGCAGCTTCAGCGCGTTCAGGTCGTCCTCAGACCACTGATTGCCACGGAAAAACTCGTCGCATTTGTAGGCTTTTTCGAGAAATTGATAGTGCCCGCGCTCCACGCACCAGCGGTAGCGGTTCCATTGTGCTGAGGCGATACTGTCGTCAACTGGCATATATGGCTGGTGTGGCGGTTAGAATTCGCAAGAGTCTATCAGAGTACAGGGCAAAACGTCAACTTTAGAGTGTCAAAACAAGCGCGCGGAGGGGGTCTAGCAGCGCCATGCGGTTTATATCTGTCTGCGTGTCGGTCGCAACGTCCGGCCATTGCGCCTTTCCTGCGGTATTTTTGTACTGCATTACACAGTTCATCGCGGTCAGCTGACACACCCCAAGCAGTGTGCTGGACAGGACGTCGGCGGGCAGAATTGTTATAGAGGGTGTTCTTCCTGCCGCTTCCGCGACGGCGATGGCTGCGACGGCGGCGAGCGCGGGCTGTAGCGCCACAAACACTACGCTCGTCAGTATATTTTTATACGCGGTGGCACTTGTTGCGGTCGCCAATTTGTCTGCTGCGGCCACGATGGCCGCGCGAACCCCGTCCCGCACCGGCGCCGTCGTCGTGGCGGTCGCCGTCACACCGACCATAGCGGCGTAGTTTTTGACCGTAGTGCTGCATGTTGTGGCTACAGCGGTCGCAACTTCGTCGTTTACGCTCCCCAGTGCTTTGCCATCTGCGGCGGCAGCGGCCACTACCGCCATTCCGCCGTCCAGTACGGTTGGTTTCAGGGTGGTCACGAACGCTAGTGTCCCGCCGTAATCTATGCAGTACACGCCGGGGGGTAGTGGAACCGCCGTCGTGCTGCTTGCAGCAGCCCACCCGCCGAACGTGTATGCACCGGCGACCCAGTCTATGTTGATAGTCAGCGCCCCCAGATACATTATGGATGTGCAGCCAGCAGCGTCGGCGCTTGACGCGAACATACCCAGTTGTTCACCGCTACTCGTGACCGGGCCAAACATACGAAGCGTTACCGCCGCCACGTTGTAGAGCGCTAAGTCCTCTGTCGCGCTCGGATACATTGTGGTTTTAAGCACTGGCGGTATAGTGGTCAGGTACTTGCGCATGAACGCTGGTATGCTGCCCGCCACTGTCGTGCTGTACGCCGGCAGCGCCGGTGTGTATACGATCGCGGCGGGGGTTGCGGGCGTTGAGTGTGTGCTGTCGGCGGCGTAGCCCTGCTGCTCCACACCATTCAGCAGTAACTCGTTCGTGCCTGCACCGTGCCCCAGCGGGAACTCCCAGTAGAGTTCTCCACCAAAAGCGTCTTGGTAGACTGCGTCGTCGTGGCTCTTAGACCAGAAGTTCGTGTAAGTGTCCTTGCGCTGCAGCGCCGCCAGATGTGTGCCGTTGACGTCAGCTCCCGCCGCGTACTGTGACACTACCTGTACCAGCGTCCCGTCTACGCCCCATGTTTGTAGCGCGCCACCCGCGTCGGTGTATCTCATGTCTACGCGGCGCGTGGTGGTTTTAGTTCCCGGCACGCTCAGCCCAGCCGTCGTGTCCGATATAGCGTCCGCACCTACAACTACAGTCAAGGGTGTTGCGCGCCCGACATAGGCGGAGTTCCGCGCTGCCTTCCGTATTAGATACACAAGCGCTTGCGGCACGCCGGAGGTTTTAAATCCGCCGGCAGCGTCCGCGACGAAAGCGTCGGAGTTTTTCTTGAGCCACAACTTGCGTCGCAATCTGAACGCAGCGTCTGACGTAACCGGATACAGGACGTCCTCCGGCACGGTGTAGGTGGGTGGGCCGTCCGTCTGCAGCCCGCTCGCCAGTATCTGCCGGTCGGACGTCTCGATTATTATGTGTGCTTTGGCGTCGGGGGCGGCGTTGAATGCGTCTGCGGCAGCCTGCGCGGTAGCGCGCGCCGAGGCGGTCTGCGTAGATGCGTAGATGTTGGCTGGGTCAGTCTCAGACCCGTAATACTGCGCGTTGGTGAATGTCGAGTACGCTCGGACGTACCAAAATCCGCCAGCCTGATATAGCTCTCCCGACTGGAATGCTATGCTGTCACTATTCGTACCGGTAGGGTAGTAAAAACCGAACGGTTGCCCGTTGTATACGGCCTGCGCCCCAGTCAAACCAGAAAAATAGCCTTGCACGCCGCCGTACGTGCCAAGCACAGTCTCATCACCGCTGCTGCTTGCTATCAGCACTTCGAACGTCCCCCCCGCGCCGCCGCCCAGCGTACCCGGAGTGACCGTGCGCATATAAGCGCGGTACGTCGTGTACGCATAAGGCGACGTGTCCCCCTCGCTAGTCCGCACGTGTATCCCGACCTGCGCTACCTTGGCCGGCATCGTGATGATGCTGACCCCCCGATACGGTACTGGGTTGGGGGTCGCCGCACTCACGCTGTAGCGCTGCATCGGAATTACAGTAGCGACGCCATCTTTGTACTTAATGAGCGCCTGCCCGAACATCTCGGTTTTGTCGCGCCCCTTATACGACTTCGCGCGCGCTACGGCGGCGGTCAGCAGCGCGTTTACTAGGTTCGAGACTATATGTATCTTCATATCAACCCGCCATGTGTGAAGTCTCGCCCTGCCCGCGCATGATGCCGTTCAGTTTGTCCTTCCAGCTCTTAGGTTTGGGCGGCGCGCGTAGTTTCGGCGCGTTCTTGCTCATAATGAGCCGCACGCACCAGCTCAGCGCGTCGATCACGTCGTCGTGCTTGCCGGCGGGGAAGCGCAACATCTCGGTGCGGACGTCGTGAATCCACACGCTCGCCTCGTTGAACCAGACTTTCCCGGCCTGCATCCGGCCACGGAGCGGCTGGGCGCGTACCATCTTGTCGGTCAGCGGCTTTAGAATCTCGTAGCTG
>CAIXUF010000381.1 GCA_903922535.1 Candidatus Hydrogenedentota bacterium | reverse complement strand
CTGATTCAGCAGCCGGATCATCAAGCGGCGCGCAACTACTGGAAAGTTCTGAAGAACCGCCTGAACAAGGAGGGGAGCGAGTCGGTTACAAAATGTAACCGACTGAAACTGCTTGCCTCCGACGGCAAGAATTATCTCACCGACGTGGCCTCCGCAGAAACACTCCTGCGCGTCATTCAATCCGTGCCCAGTCCCAAAGCGGAGCCGATAAAGCAGTGGCTTGCCAAAGTGGGGTATGAGCGCATTCAGGACATGAGCGATCCGGCCCGATCGCTTGACCGCGCGCGCGACTACTGGCAACAGCACGGGCGCAGCGAGAAATGGATTCAGCAGCGGATGATGGGCCAGGAAACCCGCAACAAGTTGACGGATTACTGGAAAGATCACGAGATTGCGGGTGAAAATGAATTTGCCATCCTGACCAATATCATCCATCACGAATGGAGCGGAGTTTCCGTCAAGAAACACAAGGAGATAAAGGGGCTCAAAACCCAGAATCTGCGCGACCATATGAGCGAGGCCGAGCTTATCTTCAGCGCCCTTGCCGAACTGTCCACCCGCCAGATTGCCGAAAGCGTTGCGGCGACGGGCATGACAGAAAACGCGGATGCCGGCAAGCAAGGCGGAAAGATCGTTAAGAGGGCGCGTCTTGAACTGGAGCAGAAGACGGGCAAGAAAGTGGTGACCGGCGAGAATTTCCTGCCTTCGGAAAGCCCCAAGAAGAGATTGAAGGGACCGCCTGACACGCGCTGAGAATCTTTGCCCCATTCCGCCCGTGTTCTGGCTTTTTGTCACCGGCCCGGCCATGGGCAGGATGCCGCTGCCACGGCGGGTGAGGCATCGCCCCTGCACATGCGCGGCCCTGCTGCGGCTATTCTTCGCCGGGTCCGTGGCCGGCAAGCGAGAAGGGGGTATCGGCGCCGAAGTCGTAGTAGTAATTTTCGGGGACGTCTTCGGCGATCACGCCGTACTCCCGCACCAGTGGGCGCAGCGCGTCGGGATGGGTGGCCCCGCGCCGGAGCGCTTCGGCGAGCAGTTTGGGAACGCGCCGGGCGGGCACATTGCCGAGCGGCTCGGCCAGGCGGGCACCGTCTTCTGAAACCACGCCGCCCGCCAGCACCCGATAGGTCGGCATGAGCCGTCCGTTGTGGCGGTGGGCGCGTCCCTCCAGCCCGATGGCGCCGATGTGATGGCCGCCGCAACTGTTGGGGCATCCGCTGATGCGAATCACCGGAACCGCAGCGCCGCCGCCAATCTTCTGCGCTTCACATTCGGCGCTGATCGCCGCGGCGAGTCCGCGCGACAGGCACAGCCCAAGCTTGCAGGTGGACGCGCCCGCGCAGGCCACCACGCGCGGGCGGGATTTCTGGATCGACGCAAAGACGGTGGTTTCACGCAGCATGCCCAGCGCGGCCGGCAGCTCCGCGCGGCGCACGCCGTACACGAGCAGTTCCTGCTCCTGCGTGGCCCCCACGAGTCCCGTGCCATACCGTTCAGCCAGGCGGGCAACAAGGACCAAGTCGGCGGCGGGGATGTCGCCGAGCAACAGCGGCAGACGCAGGGTGACGCTTTCTGGTGTCTTCTCCGGCCACAGCAGGTGTGACAATTCGTCGTTTGCCTGGTCGGCGCTGTCCGCATGGGCCGGTGCCTGCAGGGCAAACCGCGCGTCCAGGTCCTTCAGTGCGGGCCTGTGGCCGGGAAGTCCTTCGGCGTGCAGCGCGTCGCGTTCTTCGTTGTACAGCCGTCGGAACTCGTCCTCGCCGAGGCGGTTCAGCGCATAACGCAGGCGGGCGCGGTGCTTGTTCGTGCGGTCGCCGTTCTTGTCGAACACGCGCCGGAGGGCCTCGGCCACCTCGGTGGCCTCGTCCACGGGAATGAACTCCTCAAGGACGATGCCGCCGCGCGGGCTGCCGCCCATGCCGCCTGCGGCGAACACCTTGAATCCCTGCACGCCGTCTCTTGTCTGCGCCAAGAAGCCCAGGTCGTTCACCGAGGCCAGCGCGCAGTCGGTCCCGCAGCCGGAGAAGGCAATCTTGTACTTGCGCGGCAGCGTGAAGGCGTTGCGGTGCTGCAGGAGGTATTCCGCCACCGCGATGGCGTGGGGCGCGATGTTGAAACGTTCGTGGGGGCAGTGCCCCGCGCGGGGGCAGGCCGCCACGTTGCGCACCGTGTTTCCGCCGCCGCCGCGGGAACCGACGCCCGCGTCGAGCAGCCCCTCCAGTATGTCCGGCGTGCTGTCGATGGGCACATCGTGAATCTGGATGTCCTGCCGCGTGGTGAGGTGCAGCACGCCGTTGCCGTGGGCGCGGCTCAGTGCGGCAATGCGTTCCAGTTGGCACGGCAGCACCAGGCCCGCGCCCAGACGCGCCCGCACCATGAACCGCCCGTCGCTCCGGTGCTCATAGATGCCCATGGGCACGCGGTACGCCTTGAACGCCTCGGGGGTGGATTCGCCGCGCAGGTATGCTCCCACCTGTTCACGGTAGGCTAGGGTGTCCTCCCGCACGATGTCGGAAATGGCAAGAATCGGGGTGCTGGCCTGGGTCATATCATGTAGTCCTGTGCGGGATCGTACTCCTGATCATTGAACACGGTGACGGGCACCTCCACGATTCTGTGCTCATGGATGCGGAACCCGCGCAACGCGGGTTTCCAAGGTTCCAGCAGGGAGAGGATAAGATACACCACCTCCGGCGTCAAACCCAGCCGGAGGTCCTCCAGGGAGGGTCGGGCAGCTTCGGCGGGCCGGCTGTGGTACACCGCCAAGACTTCATGCCCTGCCTCGCGGACCCGCTCGGCCGCGGCGTAATCTCCGGAAGACAACAGGGGAAGAAGTTCTGTCCCGCCCTCGGCGCGGGATACTTCATGAATGTCCCGGGCGATGCGGTCCTGTCCCGACAGCATGCCGCACGCCTCCACCGGCGCCTCGGCCTCGGCGTGGGCGATAATGGCCTCCAGAATGCGCTGGGGCAGGAACAGTCCGGTCATGACAGGCTTCCTTCACTTTCGTGCGGCAATGCTGCTGGCGCGAATAAAGTCCGCGTGATGAGTAAACAGCGCGAACCTGATGAGCTGATCCACGGAACAGAAACGCCTTCTTCTCTCTGGCTCATGCAAGTACTCCAAGTATAGCAGCGTAATCATCATAATGACAATCATGATTAGAATGTTTATGGGTCAGGTGCTTCCAGCCCCGCAAAACGCCATGTGAACACATCAGATTGGCAGTGACGGATGCTCCTGCTGGCGGAGACGGCTGCATCGAAACACGCGAAAAATGGAGAGTTGCGCGGAACGAAGCAATAGTGTATTATGTTTATCATGATTACAATGTATTACCAGCCGCCAGCCGTGCACCGTTTCCCACAGGGCCAAGCCAAAGCAGAGAGGCAGGATAGCTTGAGCACATTCGTGAAGGACACCGTAAGCCAGACCACAGCGGACGGCACAACCCTCGAAACGCTTGAGGCAATGACACCGGAGGCGCTGTTTTCGTGGGCGTTGCGGGTCTACGGGGACTGGGCGGGCATTATCACCAGTTTCCAGGACACGGGCTGCGCGATGGTTGACATCATGCGGTCTGTGGCACCCGGCATGCGGGTCATCACCATTGACACACTGCGCCTGGCAGAAGAGTCGTACCGTCACATCGAGGCGGTTGAGGCACGGTACGGCATTGCGGTGGAACGCTTTCAGCCGGACCCGGACAAACTGGCCCGGATGCTGGACCGTCACGGGGAGTATCTCTTCTTCGACAGCAAGCCCAAGCAGGAGCATTGCTGCGGTGTGCGCAAGGTGGAGCCGAACCAGCGGGCACTGGCGTCGCTGGATCTATGGTTCACAGGCCTGCGCCGGGACCAGTCGCCGGGCCGCGCGACGACGCAGCGCGCACAATGGGTGGAACGGGGCGGGCGGCAGATTCTGAAGCTGGCGCCGCTGGCGGACTGGTCCGCCGAGCAGGTGCGCGCTTACACGTCAAGGCGGGATGTGCCGTTGCACCCACTGTACGCGCAGGGCTACACGAGCATCGGCTGCGTGATATGCACCACGCCCACGCGGTCCCACGAGTCGGCACGGGCGGGGCGTTGGCGCTGGTTCAACCACCTGGAACAGGATGGCAAGGAATGCGGCATCCACAGTAACGGCAGCGGAATATAGGGAAGTTTCAGAACGCGATGGACTGTATGGACGATATGGACTGAATGGACGAGATGGACTGAAGCGACGAGATGGCTGGAATGGACTAAGCCCAATGGATAAGTTGGGCGTACGACGTGTATTTCAACCGGTCCATATCGTCCATCTCGTCCATATCGTCCATAGCCCGCAAAAGATCCTCTGACTCCGCCTGTAATTTCACAAGCAGTGCGTCGGGCTCAAAACCACGGTAGCGCTCCCGTATCTCAGCCGATGCAAGACGGTACAGGACACGCTTGCGCGTGTCCATTTCCGGGCAGCGCTCCAGCAGCCATGCACGCAGACTGCCCAGAGCCAATGCAAAGGTGGCGGTCCAGTCAGAATGCTGGACGGCCAGTTCGTCGCGCAGCGTGACGGCAAGCGTCGGGCAGGCGCCGCCGGTGCTGAAGGCCACCTGGAGCGGGCCACGTTGCAGCACCGCCCCGCAAAGGGCTGTGCAAAGCGCGGGCTCGTCAACCACGTTCACCCACAGATTCGCGCGCCGCGCGTCTTCGGCCACGGTCTTGTTGAGGGCAGAATCGTCCGTGGCGGCGAACACCAGGCGGTAGGCGGACAGGTCACCCGACACATAGCTGTCTGTGCGCAGAGTCAGCGCGTCGCCAAAGCGCTGCTGCATTTCGGTGAAAGCCTCCGTGAACCGCGGGCTGACAGCCACGACATGAGCCCCCGCCTCCAGGAGCATCACCGCCTTGCGCTGCGCCGTTTGGCCACCGCCGATCACCAGACAGGGGACGCTGTCGACTTTGAGGAAGATTGGGACGTATCCCATCCTGTGCACTCCCGAGGTTTTGGCCTCATTTGCGGGGCAGTGCCCCGGCGAAGAAAAGCGGCGGCATGGCCGCACGCACTCAAAAACCGGAAACATCCCCGCTGCCTTCATGACCACCGAGTTTCGCCCGGAGCGACACCACTTCACCTACGACGAGAATGGCCGGTGAGGGCAGTTTCTGTGCGGCGGCTTTGGCGGCAATGTCGGACACGGTGCCCACGACCACCTGCTGTTCGGGCAGGGTGCCCTGCGAGATGACGGCGGCCGGGGCGTCGGCGGGCCAGCCCCGGTCGAGAAGTTGTGCCGCAATGGTGTCGAGCCGTTTCAGGCCCATGAGAAAGACCAGTGTGCCCTCGCCCGGTCCGGGCAGGGGAGGGAGGGCCTGCCCCGCGGGGGGGCAATGGCCGGTAATGACATGAAACGCGCGCGCCAGGCCGCGATGGGTGACTGGGATGCCTGCGCTGGCGGGCACGGCCACGGCCGAAGTGACGCCGGGGACCACTTCAAAGGGGATGCCCGCCGCGGCAAGGGCCAGCGCCTCTTCCCCGCCCCGGCCGAAGACGAAGGGATCGCCGCCTTTCAGGCGACAGACCATTCTTCCTTCGCGCGCAAGGGAGATGAGCAGGGCATTGATCGAATCCTGTTCGAGTGTGTGATGGCCCGCGTGCTTGCCGACGCAGCATACTTGCGCGTCCTTGCGGGCCTGCGCCAGCAGATCGGGATGGACCATGAAGTCGTGGACCACGGCGTCCGCCGTGGACAGCACGCGCAGGCCGCGCAGGGTGATTAACTCCGGGTCGCCCGGTCCGCCGCCGACGAGATATACCCGCCCGACGGGGGGGGCAGAGCGGACACCGAGTCTATTGGACATGGCAGAGGGTTCCGGTTGGGGACAGGCCGCTTCGGCGCGGCATGCTGAGATTGTAGCAGGAAAGGGGGATCGGGTTAACGGGAAGGGGATGGATAGAATGGGAGCAACGGGCGACAATGGGAATCATGGGAGAGGCGAGAACATGCCGGTCTGGTTTCCGGCAGAGCGATGTGCCGGGCGTGGATTCAACAGGAGCGCTGCAAGTGATCTACAATGTTCAAACTTGCCGGAAACCGCCGGGATGATCGCCGGGTCAAAAGCTGCATAAACACCGCAACCTCCACGGAGCATCACCATGAACGCATACAAGACTGGAATCCTGTTGGCCGTGATTGTCACGGCCATTGTGCTGTACGCACTGCCCGCCATGGCCGCCGACGAGGTGTTCAAGGCTGGCGCGGCCATGCGCATCATCACCCCGGACCCGCTGCTGCCCGTTTCGGGCGGCATGGGCAAGCCGCACCCGGTCACGTCCAAGACGGACGACTTGACGACCCGCGTGCTGGTGCTGGAAAAGGGAGGCGTGCGCACCGCCATTGTCAGCGTGGACAACCTGGGCTGGCCCATGCTGCTGGGCGACAAGAGCCGCGCCAAGATCAAGGGCATTGCCCCCGAAAACGTCCTCATCGGCTGCACGCACACGCACAGCGCGCCCGACGCCTACGGTTTCCCCGATGAGACCGGCGCGGTCGGCAACGACCCGAAATACCTCGACTGGGCCTGCGACCAGATTGCCGACGCGGTAAACGACGCCGTGTCCAAACTGGAACCGGCCGTGGTGCGCATCGCCGTGGGTAAGGCAGAGGGCAAGATTGCCTACAACTACTACGCGCCCCAGCTCTATGACCCGCGCTGCGGCGTGATTCAGGCCGTCGCCACGACGGGAGACCGCAAGGGCAAGACCATCGCGACGCTGGTCAACTATGCCATCCACCCCGAGATCATCGGCAACAGCAAGGGCCTGCTCGGCCCCGACCTTTGCGGCCCGCTTTACAAGCGCGTCGAGGAGAAGGCCGGCGGTTTGGCGGTGTTCATGAACAGCGCCCAGGGCGGCATGGTCACCGCGGACAACCGCGACCCCAACGGCGGAAGCCATGACATAGAAACCTATGACGAGTGCGTGCGCATTGGCAACCTGCTCGCCGACGAGGCGCTGCGCATCCTCGGCGATTCGCCCGCGCAGGAGAACCCGACACTCTACGTGGCGGCCCGGCCCATTACCTTCCCCATTGACTCGCCGATCATGCGGGCCGTCTTCATGATGTCGCCGCTCGGCGCCACGATGAACCCCGACAACGGCTACACGAGCCGCCTCAACCTGCTCAACGTGGGTTCCGCCCAAATCCTCACCGTCCCCGGCGAGGCGCTGCCGAATGTCGGCTTCTATGTGAAGCGCCACATGCCCACCGGCCACTGCTTCCTCTTCGGTCTGACCAACGACGCCCTCGGCTACATGATGACGGCGGTGGATTTCCAAAGCTTTGAGCGCTACGACTACATCAGCGAGACCTGCCTTGGCGAAAAGACCGCCGACATCTACTGCGCCGAAGCGCTCAAGTTCATCGCCGACAGCCCCAAGCCGGATCCGATGCCCGCGAAGAAGTAAGGGTGAAGAGTGAAATGTGAAGGGTAAAGGGTGAAGAAACAAGACCGTTCGCGTGCGATGACGGGAAGGAACGGGACTGGGGAAGGGTGTCTGCGCTAGAATGACCCGATACAGGAGGTCATGTCTGCATGAAGAAAGTACTGGTCACCGGCGCGGCGGGCTTTATTGGATCGCATCTGGCGGAGGCGTTGCTGGCGCGGGGCGATGCCGTGGTCGGGCTGGACGAGTTCAACGACTATTACGACCCAGCAATCAAGCGGAAGAACATTGCCAAAGCGCTGAAGCATCCCCGATACCAAATGGTCGAGGCGGACATCTGCGATGAGCCGTCGCTTAGGGCTGTGTTTGAGAGGGAACGGCCCGAGGTGGTGGTCCATCTGGCGGCGCGGGCGGGCGTGCGGCCGTCGTTGCAGGACCCGAACCTGTACCACCGGGTGAACGTGATCGGCGGCCAGCACATCCTCGACGCCTGCCGCGATTACACGCCGTCGCATCTCGTGTTCGCGTCCAGTTCCTCGGTCTACGGCGGCAGCACCGCCATCCCCTTCACCGAGACCGACCCCGTGATGCGCCCCATCAGCCCCTACGCCGCCACCAAGCGCATGAACGAACTGCAGGGCCACGTCTACAGCCACATCTACGGCGTTAACGTGACGATGCTGCGCTTCTTTACCGTCTACGGCCCGCGCCAGCGGCCCGACATGGCCATTCGCATGTTCGCGAAGAACCTGATCGAAGGCAGGGCAATCCCCATGTTCGGCGACGGCTCGACCCGCCGCGACTACACCTACATCGACGACATCATCGACGGTGTGGTGCGCTGCGTGGACCGGCCCTTCCGCTACGAGATCTTTAATCTCGGCGAAAGCCACACCACCAGTCTTGCCGAATTGATCGAACTCGTCGCAAAGCATGTGGGCAAGCCGGCCGTCATCGACCGCAAGCCCCTCCAGCCCGGTGACGTCGAGATCACCTACGCCGACGTGTCCCACGCCCGCGAACTGCTCGGCTATGCGCCCTGTTTCAGCATGGACGAGGGCATCAAACGTTTCGTGGCGTGGTACCGCAACGAGTGCGGTTTGCCGTTGCGGGACGGGTGAAGTTTCGCAAAGCGAAACTCACGATCCGGTATCAGAGAAGCCGGCAAGCATGCTCCCGTTCCCGCGGGAGTGACAGGCGCTCCCAGTAGGACGGTGCGTCCCGTTTTGCCTCGCAACACCCCACGAATCCAGAAACGGCAGTTGAGGCTTGCACCTTGTGTCGAAGGCAAGGGACGAAAGGGACCTAAAGGACCCAAAGGACCCGGCTGAACCTCACCCCAACGGAGAGGGTCGAGTTCGTCCTTACCTTTGGGGCTAACCGTCGGAACATCAACTGCCCTTTTTGGGATGAACAGTTCGGCCAGATGTCATGGGCGAAGGCTCCATGGCAGTGGTTTGCAGAGATGGAATAAGAAGAAGGGCTCCAAGAGAGTCTTGGAGCCCGAAGAAAGCGTTCTGCGCTGGCGCAACAATTACCCTCTGAAATAGATGTAGGCAAAGAGGATGAACACCATCACCACGCACGAGGCCAAAACTTCCTTGGCACTCCAACTGGCGCGGCTGCCGGACTTGTCCTCGGCCGTGGCCGTGGCGAAGGTCAGGCCCGAGATCTGCGCCGCGTCCGGCGCAGGCGTCAGATAACTGAACACTATCATGACCACCGCCGAAATGAGCGTAATCAGAATGCTGAAGTACTGGAAGTTGATGTTGT
>CAIXUF010000380.1 GCA_903922535.1 Candidatus Hydrogenedentota bacterium | reverse complement strand
GTAGACGTGTGTCGGGTTCTGTTCGGTGCTGTCGACCACGCTGTCACCGTCAAAGTCCCACGCCCAGGACGTAATCGGGTCTGAACCTGCCGTGGACCGGTCCGTGAAGCGCGCGAACAGCGGCGCGCCGCCCTGTGTTGGCGTGGCGTTGAAGTTGGCGGTGGGCAGGGATTGCGCATCGGTCACCTGAATGATCTGTGCGGCGGGCCAATCCGCCTGCCCCGAAGTTCCTTCGACAGTCATGCTGACGCGGTACGTGCCCTTCGTGTTGAAAACGTGCGTGGGATTCTGGATACTCTGGGCGATTCCGCCATCGCCGAAATTCCAATGCCATGCGGTGATTGCTCCACTGCCGGGATTGCTGCCGTCGGTGAACGTGACGCTCAGGGGGGCGGGTCCCGTAATCGGCGAGGCGGTGAAGGCAGGGGAGGCGGCAGCAGCCGGCGGCCCGAGGGGGAAGGTGCCCAGAGAATAGACCGGCCCGTTCAAGGTCTTGGAAAACCCTTTTTCGAAGTTGATGCCGATGGGCTTGAGGTCCAGGAGCGCAAAATTGAGTTCGGTTTGTATCCCGGCGGTCAGGCTGATCTGCCGCGGCGGCGGTGCCCACTGAAGATCAGCACGGACATAGGGTTCGACACTGGCGCCCGGACCGAGTATGCCATAGATTCGGACCTT
Source organism: Candidatus Hydrogenedentota bacterium (assembly GCA_903922535.1). Next base: position 1,380 of record CAIXUF010000380.1, on the reverse strand, counting down.
GCCGGTCGGTTTCACGTAAACCTTTGCATAGCCGCCGGCATCAAACTGGAAGTCCGGTCCGAAACGCGCGGCATTTAGGTTGACGCCGTTGATCGGAAGGAACGACCCGCCGCTGTATTCGGCGCCGAAACGCACGTTGGTAGCGGATGTGAAACCGGAAGTTACGCTGGCCTTTGCTTCCAGACCAAGGTCCGCACCGGCCAAGAGATCGAACTCCGTGTAAATGATCACCGGCAGCCAGCCGACCTGCACCCAGTCGACTCGAAAAAGCTTGCCGCCGGGCAGAAGCGATATCTCGCCGGACCACGACTTGGCGGCGTCAACGTCAAGGCTCGCCTGGAGGTTCAGGGCCAGCGTCCCCACAAAGGCGCAACGCAGATACTCCGGCGTGCCGTGCGCCACTTTGCAGTCCCAGTCCAATTTCGGCTCGAATCCAACGCTGCCGGACAGGTGAACGCCCGCAGTAACCTCGACGGCATCTATTGGCAGACTCCACTCTTGGCCAATGGATTTCCTGAATCCCGCCTTGCTAAGGTCCGCCGGGGTAAACTTAACGAGCTGGGACACGTCCGCTTCGTCAAAGATCTCCGTGAGGCCGGCGTCCTCCGTGGTGAGGGTGATGGTTGAACCGTACTGCTCAATGGCCGTGATGATACGGGCATAGCCGTCCTCCTGCGTCCCGGTGACGATGTCACCCACCGCCAGTGCCGACGGGTCAACACCCGTGTAGTTCAGGACCAACTGGGTCTCCGTTTTCGAGACAAAGGTGTAGTAGAGTTCATTGTCAATGAGCATGACGCGCGCGTGGACAACCGTGTCCGCAGGCGCGCGGACCTCCACGCAGTTGGGCTGCACAAAGGTCTGCGACCCGGACGCCGTCGTGATGGTTAATCCGACGGTATAGTCTCCGGCGGCGAAGTACGTATGTTTCGGCTCTGCCTCGGTGCTGTCGATGATGCCGTCGTTCTCGAAGTCCCAGGCCCAAGCCGTAACTTTTGTGGCTTCAAGCGGGTCAGCGAGTTGGAATGTCACATCCAGCGCGGCAGGGCCTGTCTTTGGCAAGGCAAAGAAGTTTTCGGGGCCATCGGACACCGTCAGCGCCACCGCCGTTCCTGGCGGCACAGAAGCGCCCGCAGCCGGGTCCTGGCTGATCACCTGTCCTGCCAGGACCGTCGCGCTACTCTGGTGCGTGATGGTGCCGACCGTGAGCCCCGCACCGCTGATGGCCGCAGATGCCGCCGCCTCTGTCTGACCCACCACGTTGGGTACGTTGCCGGGTGCTTCGATGGTGAACGTCCCATCGCTCAGGTCCTCCACCGCGTTGTCCACCGCGGCGATCACGTGAACCCTGTAGTCACCAGCCGGATTCACCCATGCGGG
>CAIXUF010000379.1 GCA_903922535.1 Candidatus Hydrogenedentota bacterium | reverse complement strand
CATTAGTTGAGTTGCCAGAGTTCATCCCAGTGGTTGTTGGTTTGCGCTTCGACCAGCGCGCCGAGGTGCCGCAGACCCACTGCCGTCCAGAACTGACCGGGCCGCTTGAACCGACATTGTCGTTGCCGGCAGGCTGACTCCACCGCCCCGCTGCCAATCGGCCAACCCCGGCGCGCTAACACCGCATAGTTCAGCCGGTGGGCGTGACCGGCAAAGTAATGTTGCTCGCGCCGCACAACTGCTCCCGCGGCTCCCCGTGGCGGTCGGAGCGCCGCTAGTTCGCGCAGCACGGCGGCCGCCTTTCCGTGGCGCAACCGGTGCCGGCGCGGTTCGACCCACGCCGCGGCCCGCGCTTCATCCGCACGGCTCAACGCGCGCCCCAGTTCCCAGAGATGTTGGCTGGCATGATAAAAGTCCAGCAACTCGGTCGCCCCGCGCCAACGATCCGCCGCCACGTTCCAGATCCACGGCGCACCATCGGCCACGACCAACAGATCCCGACTCCGGCGCAAGCCGTGCCGCATCGCTTCCCAGTGCAGGCGCCGCCCCAATTCCAATGGCTCGCCTTGCCAACTGACCACCCGTTTCTCTGTCAGCAGACCCCGTTGACCAGCGGTCGCACCAGCTTGGTCGTGGCGATACGCCACGCCGGTCTTCAGTTCGTGCCATTCCACGCGGGGCTGCTTGGTTTTCTTTCGGCCCCAGCCCGGGCCGCGTTGCCGCACTTGCCAGCCGTCGAGCATCAGGACCGTCAACGCGCTGGGGGCCCGGCGCGGCGTGACTTCGACCGGCAAACTCGCCAGTCGCTGCTGCGTTTGGGTCTCCGCCTGCGCCCCGCGCTGTTGCACCAAGGCGTGCAGCGCCGCGGCGCTGACCGGACTGCCCCACTTGGCAGCCACGGCGGCGGCTTGGTCGTAAGTGCCAGTGGCAGTCACGGTGAAGGCGAGGCGCTCTCGCAAACTCGGACTCAATTGTTGATGCGCGCGCAGTCCCCAGCGTTGGCGGAGAGGACAACCCCACCGGTGGGTCGCCGGGTCCAAGCCATGCCAGACGCGCAGTTCAATCACGCCGACGACGGTGCGCAGACGCATCGTCTTGGCGCGGGCGTGATGGAGACGACGTTGGCTTTGGGGGGAAAACCCGACCGGAACGGTCGGCTTGCTGTTGGAGTTTCTGTTGCAAGCGCTGGCGCATCCAGTCTTGGCCTTCAGCCAGCACCTCATCTTCCAGCTCCCGCAGTGAACGGGCTGGTTCGGGCGGTGTGTTCATGGTCCTCCCACGGTTGGTTGTTCGTGATACGTGGGTGGGGAACCGTTCACGTCCCCATTATGGTGGCAGTGTCAAGATGCGCCCCATTAGACCGCAGTGTTGTCTTTGTAGTGTTGTCTTTGTAGTTGCTAAACCGTCCGGCTTCGTTATAGTCACGCGTTACTGTTCCCGGTAACAATTGTCGCGACCCCGTCGTCTAGCCCGGTCCAGGACATCGCCCTTTCACGGCGGTAACACGGGTTCGAACCCCGTTGGGGGCACTAGGTAAGATTGGAATCTCGTATTCCTTTCTTATACGAAAATGCGTCACAGGATGTTTGTTG
>CAIXUF010000378.1 GCA_903922535.1 Candidatus Hydrogenedentota bacterium | reverse complement strand
GGTGGCGGTCCTGCTCAACGTGGACGGCGCGGACACGGCATGGCTGGGCGCGGCCGCCTCGGGGCAGTTCTTCTGGACGGTTCCGGCAACACTGACGCCGGGCAGCAACTACAAGATCCACCTTATCTACGGCGATGAGAACCGGTTCGCGGACATGAGTGACGGAACCTTCACCATCGCGGTACCGGGGGATCTGCCCGCGCTTTCGGTCACCTCGCCCAACGGCGGGGAAACATGGACAGTGGGCCAAAGCTGCGTGGTGACATGGAGCGAGACCAATGTGACGGGCGCGGTGGCCGTCCTGTTGAACGTGGACAGCCTGGACACGGTATGGCTGGGCGCGGCGGCGGCCTCGGCGGAGCAATTCACGTGGATGGTTCCGTCCTGGGTGACACCCGCCAGCACCTGCAAGATCCACCTCATCTCCGGCGACAACAACGCGGTGGAGGATCTGAGCGACGGTACTTTCACGATAGCGCCATAACCCACCCCGTCATTGCGAGTGAAACGAAGCAATCTCTTGCTCGCCATGACCCATACTACGGAGCATGGTTCCAAGAGATTGCTTCGCTTCGCTCGCAATGACGGCCTGTGCTTCGCTGCTAAGAAAACACGAGCGCCGCAGGGGACTGCCACCGATTTCAGCAAAACGCCCAACTGTACGGCAAAGACCGCAGCCGGAAATCGGTGGCTGTACCCGTGTTCGCGAAGGTCCGGCGTGTGGTGGCTCGGGTACAGGCACCCATTTCCGGCGCTGTCTTGTGCCGTCTTCCCCCAGCCATGAGCGGAAATGGGTGCCAGTCCCCCTGCGGTTTTCGGCAACAAATCGCCGCCATAGGCGGTCTGAGGCTCGCAATGACGGGGTGTCGGAGCGGTTCTTTCCAAGTTCATGTTGACATGGGGCAGCCTTGGGAGAGCGTCCGATTTCAGTCCCTCAGGGGATTCCGAGGCAAGGTTGAGCGCTTGGGACACTCCCGGAAACCAGGGGAAACAAGCCGCTCCTTGCCGCCCGGCGGCGGCGTCTGATATTCTCTCTTTTGAAAAGGAGTGCTGCCCATGCTGTTGGATGTGGCCGGTCTCACGCATATCGGCCGAAAGAAAAGCAGGAACGAAGACAGTTTTGGCGTCTTCGGCGAGGACACACCGGGCCTGAAGCTTTTCAAGCAGGGCGCGTTGCTGGTTGTGGCTGACGGGCTGGGGGGGCACACGGGCGGCGACATCGCGTCAAGACTGGCCGTCTCCATGCTCAAAGACCTCATCAAGGAAGATCCGCCGGAGCCGGATGCGCCGGATACGGACGTGCTGCTGGACGCGGCCAGTCTTGGTTTTCTGCCGCAGATCCGCGCGGCGATGACCCGCGCGAACGCCAGCATTCACCAGACCAACTGCGACCTCGTGCAGAGCAACCGCCCCATGGGCACCACGCTGCTGACCGCACTGGTCGAACCGCGCATGGCATGGGTCGGCAATGTGGGCGATTCGCGGGCGTACCATGTGCGCGACGGAAACATCCTGACGCGCACGACGGACCATTCGTGGGTGGATGAACAGGTCGCCCTGGGCCTGATGACCCGCGAGGAGGCAAAGAACGACAAGCGCAAGAATCTGGTCACGCGCAGCATAGGCACCCATCCGGAGATGGAGGTGGACACGTACCGGTGGCCCCTTGCGCCGGGGGACGTGCTGCTGCTGTGCACCGACGGGCTGGTAAACATGGCGCAGGACGCGGAAATCGTCGAGGTGCTGGCCCGGCGCGCCACGGCCCGGGAAATGGCCGCGCGTCTTGTCGATCTGGCGCTGGAAAAGGGCGGCAAGGACAACATCACCGTGATTGTGGCCGTGGTGGACCCGCCCGCATGGCGCCTCACCTTGCTGCGCTTTCAGGAGAGCATGCGCGCGAAGAACATTTCCATCGGCCGTGTGGCCGGCTGGCTTCTTTTTGGCCTTCTGTGCTTTGCCGCCGGAATAGGGCTTGCCCTGTCCCGCTGACCCCCCCCTGAAAACACGAAACGGGCCGCCGATTTTTCAATCGGCGGCCCGTGTTCTTTAGAATGGTGCCGGAGAGAGGACTTGAACCTCCACGCCCTTGCGAGCACATGGACCTGAACCATGCGTGTCTGCCATTCCACCACTCCGGCGGGGCAACGTGATATTACCGGAGAACCCGTGCCTGAGTCAAATCACCTGTCAGACCGTTCAAGCGAGCAACCAAGGGTGCCCTTGGAAGGAATGGCCACTCCCCCCCTTCTGTTCCCGGGTTTGAGAATCATGCCCGGCTCAGGGATTTCGCGGGCATATTCAGGGGAATCCCCTATCCCCAAAACGCCCCGAACAGACTACACTTCTTTCAGGTCTGGAATGTCCCCCACAAGTACCGGGGGATCTTATGAAACAGGCCCAGTCATGCCCGAAAACGGCGGCGGGACCGAATGCTGGCGGCATTGGAGGGTTGAATGATGGCCGAGATAGACAAATACCTGATGATGATGGTGGAACAGGGCGCGTCCGATCTGCATTTCTGCACGGGCTGCAAGCCCATGTTTCGCAAGGACGGGTCAATTGTGCGGCTGCGCGAGGACGATATCAACAGGCATTGGGCCAAAACCAT
>CAIXUF010000377.1 GCA_903922535.1 Candidatus Hydrogenedentota bacterium | reverse complement strand
TGGGGCGGTAGCTGAGGCGGATGGGCTCGCCCAGTTCGCGGAAGCGGTTGTTGATCGCCTCCAGCACCACGGGAACCCCATACTTCTTGTAGCCGAAGCGGCTCTGTTTGCCCGCGTTGCTGTCGTGGAAACGCCACACGCCGAGGGTGCGCGGGTTGGAGTAGAGCGGGCCGAGGCGGCAGGCGAGGAACACGAGGAAGGTGTCCGGGCAGGCAACCAGTTGCTCTGGAAGGGGAAAGACGCGGTCCAACACCTCTTTGCGGAAGACTAGCCCGGAGGTGGGGGCGAAGACCAGAAAGAGATCGTGGCGGATGGCGGTGTTGACCTCGCCCAGCTTCCGCCATTTCTGGCAATAGTCACCGCTGCAAACGGGGTCAAGCACGGGCTTGCCCCGGCCGTCCTCCACCTGGTGCTGGTATACCCCGCCATCGGGCTGGCCGTTTATGAAGGCCAGCATTTCCTCCAATTTGGTGGGCACCCAATGGTCGTCACTGTCTAGGAAGGCCACCACTTCGCCCTTTGCCTCGGCAAAAGCGGCATTCATTGCGCCGGCCTGGCCCCGGTTCTCCTGATAGATGGCGCGGACTGGGAAGGGCGCTGCGGCCAGCTTCTCGCGGATGACTTCGGGTGAACCGTCCGTGGATCCGTCATCCACGACGATGAGTTCACAGTTGCGGTGGGTCTGCGCGAAGACACTGTCGATGGCCTGCCCCACGAACCGGGCATAATTGTAGCTCGTCAGGATCACCGAGACCAAGGGGTTGTCGGACAGCGCTGGCAGTGCGGGTCGGTTCATGGGCTTAAAGGTAGCAGGAACGGTCATGCGGCGCAAACAGGGGGAGATGCATGGGGCCCGCGTTTCGGATAAACTTCGGCTACTGTGCGCGGGACCTTATGGGAGAACATGCTGTGTTCAGAAAGTACGCCGGCGTCGCCGCCGTCTTGGTATTGTTCGTTGCAGTGGCCGCACTCTTGGTGCGTTTTTGTTTCAGCAACTTTCACAGCTATGCCTGGCCGAAGATGTCTCTTGCCACGGGATATTTGGTGCTGGCGGTGGCGGTGGGTGCGCTGAATTCGCGGTTGGGCCGCTGGCTGCTGCTGGGTTTCGCCTGCGCCTGGTGGGGCGACTTCTTCCTGACAGGTCCGGGGAAGGGTTTCTTCCTGGCGGGGCTAATCGCGTTTCTCCTGGGGCATGTCTGCTACTGCGCCGCGTATGTCACGCACGGCCCGCGGTGGGGCGTTGCAGGAGTGTCCTGTTTGGTGCTGGCCTTTCCGGGTGCGGTGCTTCTGTGGAACCTTTGGCCGGGGATACCGGCCGGACTGTCCGCGCCGGTGGTGTTGTATCTGGCCGTGATAACGTTGATGGTGGCGCTGTCTTTCGGGTGTGTTGGACGGCCTGGCGGCTGGGTGCTCGCGCTCGGTGCGGTTCTTTTCTATCTTTCCGACATGGGCGTTTCTTCGCATGCCTTCGGCGGCGCGCACATGGAACCGTTCAAGCGGCTCGTGGCACTGTATTTTCCGGGACAATACATTCTGGCACTGGCCATCCCCGTTGCGCGGCATGCGGCGGCAAAGGTGGCGGGAGAGGCATCGGCGCCGGTGAAAACGTAAAGGACGAAGGATGGCGTGTCGACTGCGTGGCTACTCTTGTGCGGGTTGGGGTGAAAACACAAGGTCGCCGACATCGGTGGTTTGGTCGGGAAGAATCTCCACGCGATCCTCCGTTCTTGCGTAAAAGCTGCCTTCTGTGTCCGAGTCCCAAAGAGAAAAGACCAGGGTGCAGGTTCCGGTAAGCGCCTCTTCCAGTCTGAACCGGCCGTCGGGCATGACAGGCGCATATCCGGGCACCATTTGAGGACCGTCCACGAAATTGAGCTGGCAGAGAATTCGGTCACCGACGATGCGGTCATAGCCGGTCATGCTTTCGGGCAGCACGACGCGTCCCTCCACCGCGCCATGGGGAACGTCGCAGACGATCTTCACCTCTGGCACCGTTTCGCCAGGCTTTCCCGAGAAAGCGTCACTTCTTCCGCAGCGGATATAATTGCGCGACTTGCGGTCAAAACGCTCGGCGGTGAGTTGGTGTGTTTCGTTTGGGGCGAGGCCGTACAGCGTCAGTCTGCCGTCCTCGCCCGATTCAGTATTCGAGACACTCATTCCCTCCAGGGGTTTGTTGTCGGCGGAAACAACATGCACCGGAACGGTGACCGAGGCTGGAAACCTGAAGTCGAACCGTGCCTCCTTTCCCGGTTCCAGGGAGACTGTTCCCACCGGGGCGGACCGCTCGGGCGAACCGAGGGTGTCATATCCGGCCTGGACGACAATTTCCGTGGGTCCGGGAAGTTCCTGGAAAAAAGCAAGACGATAGGTGCCATCCGCCTGTGTGATTGCCGCGGCGACCTCCTCCTGACCGGACTCGAGCACAAACGGTGAGGACGGGTCTCGTGTTGAAACGGCCGCGGTAACCGCATGTACGTATACCGTTGGGACCGGATCGCCGGTGGCCGTGTCGGTGACGGACCCGAAGAGGGTTCGGGGCAGGAGCGTGCCCTTGTCGATGACCAGGTCCACGGAGGTCGTCCGTCCAGCATGCACCGCCACGCCCTTCTTCTCCGCCACACCGGCGGGGTGGGAGAGGCCGAGCCGAAACGCATCAAAGTCGGCAAGAACGTACTCCTTGCCGCGCAGAAATTCCGCTGCGGTGCCGGGGCTGTCCATGACATATTTCCGTTCTTTTTCTGGGAACCCGGCGCGCACGGTGTAGTCGAACGTTTCGCTTAGGTCGTCCGCCTGATAGGTTCCGTCCGGACCGGTTACCGCCTTTGTCGTTTCGGGCGCCTCCCAGGGATTCCCGTCCCCCGGCGAGCCTTCCCCCGTA
>CAIXUF010000376.1 GCA_903922535.1 Candidatus Hydrogenedentota bacterium | reverse complement strand
CCGGTCACCACGATGAACGTGCCCAGCGGGAACGTGACGTCGAACCCCTTGAGGTTGTTGCCGGTCGCGCCCTTCAGCACCAGCGTGCCCTTGCCGCGCCGCCGCTTCTCGGGGACCGGGATGCACAGGCGGCCCGACAGGTACGCGCCGGTCAGCGACGCCGGCGACGCCAGCATCTCGGCCGGGGTGCCCGCGAACACCACCTCGCCGCCCGCGCGGCCCGCGCCCGGGCCGAACTCGACCACGTGGTCGGCGGACAGGATGGCGTCGCGATCGTGCTCGACGACCAGGACGGTGTTGCCCAGGTCGCGCAGGCGCTCCAGTGTGGCGAGCAACCGCGCGTTGTCGCGCTGGTGCAGGCCGATGCTGGGTTCGTCGAGGATGTAGAGCACGCCGACCAGCCCGGATCCAATCTGCGTGGCAAGGCGGATGCGCTGCGATTCGCCACCCGACAGCGATCCGGCGTGGCGTTCGAGCGTGAGGTAGCCCAGCCCGACGCTGTGCAGGAAGCCGAGTCGTTCGCGGATTTCCTTGATAATGCGCTCGGCAATGGCGGCCTTGGTCTTGGACAATTTCATGGACTGGAAAAACGCGGAGGCATCGGCTATGGCCATGGAGGTCACATCGAGAATCGTCTTGTCGGCCACGCGCACGGCGCGGGCCTCGGGCCGCAGCCGCGCGCCCTTGCAGACAGGGCAGACGCGCGACGCCATGAACTCGTCGATCATTTCGCGTGCGGCGGCCGAGTCGGTCTCCCGGTAGCGCCGTTCCAAGTTCGGGATGACGCCCTCGAAGGTGCGCGTGATCTCGTAGGTGCGCTGCTCGTTGGAGTAGGAGAAATCGACCTCGTCCTCGCCGGAACCGTAGAGCACAATCTGGCGGAACCAGTCGGGAAGCAGCCGCCACGGCTGGTGCGGGTCCTGCTTGTAATGGGTGCACACGGAGTGCAGCGCCTTGCGGTACATGCCGTCGAGCACGCGGCGCATGCTCCAGGGGCGGATGGCGCCGTCGTCAATGCCAAGGCCGGGCTCGGGCACCACCAGTTCCGGGTCAATCTCCATCACATTGCCCAACCCGGTGCACTTGGGGCAGGCGCCGTGCGGGTTGTTGAAGGAGAAGCTGCGCGGCTCCAGTTCCTCAAACACCACACCACAGTCCAGGCAGGCAAGCTTCTCGCTCTGGAGGCTTTCGCGGGCGGCCTTGCCCGGCTCTTCAATCCAGAGACGTATCAGCCCTTTGCCCAGGCGCAGGCAGGTCTCGACCGAATCGGTCAGGCGCGGCTGCACGCCGTCCTTGATGACAAGCCGATCGACCACCACGTCGATGTCGTGCTTGACATAGCGTTCCAGCACGATGTCATCGTCCACCTGGCAGAACTTGCCGTCTACCCGCACGCGCACGTAGCCCTGCCGCTTCACGTCCTCGAAGATCTTCTGGTAGGTGCCCTTGCGCTGGCGCACGAGCGGGGCGAGCAGTTGCAGCTTTGTGCCCTCGGGCAGGGCCATCGAAGAATCCACAATGCTCTGCGGCGTCTGCGACTCAATGGGCTTGCCGCACTGCCAGCAAAAAGGGTCGCCGATGCGCGCGTAAAGCAGGCGCAGGTAGTCGTAGATTTCCGTGACGGTGCCCACGGTGGAGCGCGGGTTGCGGTGGGTCGTCTTCTGCTCGATGGAGATGGCGGGACTCAGCCCCCCGATGTAGTCCACATCGGGCTTGTCCATCTGGTCGAGAAACTGGCGGGCGTAGGCCGACAGGCTTTCCACATAGCGGCGCTGGCCCTCGGCATAGATGGTGTCGAAGGCAAGGCTCGACTTGCCCGATCCGCTCAGCCCGGTGATGACGATCAGCCGGTCGCGGGGCAGTTCAAGGTTCACATTCTTAAGATTATGTTCGCGGGCGCCGCGGATGACGATGCGGTCATGCAGCCGTGGGCCGGAGGATTCGGGGTTCATGGGGATGATTCCTTGCGCAATCGATGCAATGACAGGTAAACAAAGCAGAATAGCATCCCCTTCCCGGCCGGGGGCGCAAGGGGCGAATGCGTCCAAAATGGAGTCTTGCAACACCCTACCGGCTTTGGTCCCCCATTTCCTGGAGACATGCGCGGACTTCCGCAATGATGTCGGCGCGATCTTTCCAGGGCTTGCAGACCAGCCGCATGCGGAAACCGTACTCCTTGCCGGTCTCATAGCCAGGGATGAGATACTGGAAATCCCATGCGGGATTGTATCCGTCCTTGGCGGTGGTGGGGCCGCCCCCGGAGGGCGAGTGGGAAAAGCGGATGAGCGCGTCCGGCTCGAAAATGTAGATCAGCACGTGATCGCCGTGGTTGCCGTAGAAGAACGGAACGCTGTAACGAAGCGGTGAAAGGTTGTCGAACAGGGTGCCACCCTCACTCTTGAACGCCAGTTCGCGGGTGTCGTTTTCACTGATGAGCGTACTGTCCCGGTTGTGTTTCTGGGTGGCGTACTGCCCCCACACCGGCGCGTCGAGCGTGGACCCCGCCGCCAGAAAATAGAGGCTCTTGTCCATGGGCGCATTGATATAGGACGCCCAGAACACCCCCAGCACGCCGCCCTCCAGGTCCGCCCTGTGCGGCACGCAGCGAAACCGCATGTCGATGCGCCCCGGTGATTTCACCTCGAAACGGGACCAGCTTTCGACCCCATAATGCGGGGAAGGCGGCTGGTGAAGTTCCGCCGAATGCGCATTCAGCAGGGCAAAGGACATGGGTGCGTGGCGCGGCTCGAAGAAAATACCGTTGTCGTCGCTTCTGGGGCTGAGGTCAAAATAGTGTTCGAGGTTCAGCCCGGCGTACGCGGGCACAAAGGGCGTGCCCGCCATGCCCGGCAGTTCCATGAGGAACACGCCGTTGTATCCCGCGCCGTGCCCGTCCCCCCATTTTTCATTGTCGCCCACCACGCATTTGAACCCCTCCACCCCGATTTCCCCCGCATGCAGCGCCGAAGCTTCCCCTGCGGCGCCAAGAGTCCCGCACAGAATCATCAGCGTGGCCGTAATCATCGTGGTGTTTCTCCTGCCGTTGCTTGTATCGGATAGGATACCCCGCACTTGAAACATTCGCAACCGACAATAGGGGCGAGTCCCCCGGCGTCAGTCGGCGGCGCGGCGGAGGAGATAGAAGACGTAGCCGTAGGCGGCGGAATGGCGGCGGTACAGCTCGATTTCGGCCCGAACACCGGCAATCAGCCCGACAAGCACCGGGTCTTTGGGGTTGCGCCGCTCCAATTTGCTGAGCAGGGCGAGCTGGGGGGTGTAATACTCGTCCCACCAGGCGCTTTCCGGCAGCGTGAAGGTGTCGAGGGGTTCATAGCCGGCGCGTCGGGCCCGGTCCAAGTTTGTCCCAATTTCCGCCATTTCGGGATAGGCGGCGCCCCAGAAGGTGCGGGCCGCCTCGGGCGGATATGCGGTGAGCCAAGTCAACTCGGAGATGGCCACGCAGCCGCCGGGCCGCAGCAGGCGCCGCCATGCGTGCAACCCCTTCTCGAAACCCATGTGGTACACGGCGCCCTCGGACCAGATCAGGTCAAAGGTCCCGTCGGGGAAATCGAGATGCTCCATGGACATGGCCCGGGTCTGGATGCGATCCTCCAGCCAGGCCTCACGGGCCGACTCCTCCAGAACGCGCAGGAAGGGCTCATGAATGTCGACAGCGGTGACACGCCCCCCGGAGCACAGGGCCAGTTCGATGGTTTGTGCGCCCGAACCGCAGCCGATATCCAGGATGTCGGGGCGTCCGGCGGCAATGGGGAGCATTTTGAAGGCGCGGCGCGTGGCATCGGCACAGCCGGGGCCCTGGCGTGGCAGTCCTTCATAAAGCTCGAATATACGCTCCTCGGCGCTCGACATGGGGGGTCTCCTGGGTGAAAGTGGGATCATAACAGGATTTGACGCCCAAAGACAGGACTATTTCTGGACGGCGCGCTCCATGCTGGTTTGGTTCCCGGATGCGGGTTGGATACAATGCGGGCAACGGTGCGGTCCGCAAGGGTGCGGCCCCCCCGGAAGGAGCCGTTTATTATGCAAAAACTGTCGGATGCGGCGAATCGGGATTTCCTCAAAAGCGTGGGGGCGATTGTCCTCGGGGGCGGCCGCGGAACGCGGCTCTATCCGCTGACCAAGGTGCGGGCAAAGCCGGCGGTGCCGCTGTGCGGCCATTACCGGCTGATCGACATTCCGCTCAGCAACTGTATCCATTCGGACATCAACCGCATCCTCGTGCTGACCCAGTTCAACAGCCACTCGCTGAACCGCCATATCAAGAACACCTACAAGTTTGACGAGTTCAGCGGCGGGTCGGTCGAGATTCTCGCGGCGGAGCAGACCAACGAGACGGGCGACTGGTTCCAGGGCACGGCCGACGCGGTCCGCAAGCACCTGCTCCACATCCGCCAGCGCGGGCTGAAGCATTTCCTCATCCTGTCGGGCGACCAGTTGTACCGCATGGACTACCGGACGATGCTCGCCACGCACCTGGCCAAGGACGCGGACATCACGGTGGCAGCCCTGCCGGTGGACCGTGCGTCGGCCCGGTCTTTCGGCGTCATGAAGGTCAACAAGGATGCGGCCATCCGCGAGTTCGTCGAGAAGCCGCGGGACGAGAAGGTGCTTGACGGACTGGTCACCCCGAAGAAGGTGTTCGACGATTTCGAGTTTCATCCCGAGGGCGGCAAGGACTATCTGGCCAGCATGGGCGTCTACGCGTTCAAGGCCGACGTGCTCGAGGAGGTCCTGCTGCACAACCTGGACTGGGTCGACTTCGGCAAGGAGATCCTGCCCAACGCGCTCAAGAAGTACCGGGTGTTCGCCCACATGTTCCACGGGTTTTGGGAGGACATCGGCACGGTGCGCTCCTACTTCGACGTGTCGATGGCGATGACCACCCCGGACCCGCCCTTCGAGTTCCATGATCCCGACCATGTCATCTACACCCACGCGCGCATGCTGCCGGGCGTGAAGATCCTCAATTCGAAAGTGGACGACGCGATCGTGTGCAGCGGCACGCGCATCGACAACGCCACGGTCCGCGACAGCATCATCGGCATCCGCAGCACCATCCGGCCCGGCGCGGTGGTCGAGCGCTGCATCGTGCTCGGCGCGGACTACTTTGAGGGGCCCAATCCGCCCAAGGACAAACCGCCCATCGGCATCGGGCGTAACACGAAGATCAAGCAGGCGATCATCGACCACAACGCGCGCATAGGCGACAACGTGGTGATCCGCGGGTCGGACAAGCTGAAAGACTACGACGGCGACGGCTACGCCATCCGCGACGGCATTGTGGTCGTGTTCAAGGACGGGATCATTCCGTCGGGAACACGGATCGAATAGGCTACGACAGGCAGCGGAGAGTTTTCCCGGGCGGAGCGGACGTGAATCCGCCTGCCCGGTTCTTTTTGTGACAAGGCCAAGGAGTCAGCCGTGAAACAGGTCAAGGCTCGTGAGTTCTCGTGGGTCGAGGGGCTCGCCATCTGCCTTTCCATGATCGGCGTGCAGTTGTGCAGCGAGGTCATCAACCAGTGGGGGCTCTACTTCTACTCCCCCTCGGGCGGTGTCGGCCGCACCATCTACGTGTCCGTCGGCATGGTCGGCATCATCTTCATTGTCGGAACCTGCTGGGACGCGTTCAGCAGCCCGGTCATCGGCATGCTGTCCGACGGGACAAGCACGCGGCCCGGCCGCTGGCGCTTCATCCCCATCCCCGGCCGGCGGCTGCCCTACATCTTCTGGGGCGGCGTGCTCATGGTGTTCACCATGATCGGGTTCTGGTATCCGCCCGTGAACGGCACCTCCTGGCTCAATCTCGCCTACGGCACCGTCCTGCTGTGCGCGCACTGGACGCTGTTTTCCGTGGCGGTGGTTCCGCTGACGGCGCTCGGCCCGGAGATTGCGCGGTCCGATGCGGCCCGCGTCGCCATCGGCACCTGGACCGCCATCGGCATGATCCTTGGCCTCGCGCTCGCCAACGCGCTGCCGGGCGTGCTCATCGCCGCGATGGACCCGGGCCGCGTCGAAAGCAGCCTGGCGGTGAAGTTGGACCGGCCGATCACCGACCTGCAGGCACTGACGAAGGCCGCCAGCCGACTGTTCTCCGCCGCGCCGGAACTTGCGGGGAAAATCGGGGCCGACGCATCGGGACTGCGGGTGGATGGCTTCGAGTCCAGCAATATAACACTGGTTGCCCTCGGCGACAAGTCGACGCTGATGGTCAAGGGTGCCCTCTACGACAAGCTGCGCGGGGAGACCGCCGCCGCCGCCATTCGCAGCCTGATCCCCGAGACACTCCGGGAGAAATACACGCCCGTCAGGCGCCGCGCCTGGTACGGCGCCGAGTTCCAGGAAGGCGCGCTGGACGCGAAGTTGCTCGACAATGTGCGCGAACAGGCGCTGGCACCGCTGCGCCGTTCGATGGACAGGGAAGCGGAACTTGCCATGGCGGAAACCGCTGCGGCCATCACCTTCCCCACAGTCATGGCCGAACGGATGGACGAGGTGGCGTTGCAGCAGATCGCAGCGAAGATTCCCGGCGTGACCGGCACCGCAAAGGCCACGCTGGGTCCCGGCTTCGCGCGCTATGATCTACCGAAGGGTGTAAAGGGTTTGTCGCCGGAAGGCCGTGACTATCTCGTCGAAGCCACGGCCCGCGAGGCACTGCGCAGCAACCTCATTCAACTCGGTGCGAACGGCCCAACACGCACGCTCGTGTTTCCAAAGGCGCTGCGCGCCGACCTGACCATCGCCTACCTGCGCAGCCTAATGGCCGACCTGCCCGGCGTGGCCGCATTGGAGCGGCGCGAGGAGTCCTTCTCCCCCACCGGCTACCGGCGCGTGTCCACCCTCTTCGCGTTTCTGGCGCTTATCCTGTTCATGCTTCCCGTCATATTCGTCCGTGAGCGCTACGACTCCGAGGCGGTGCAGAGCGAGCCGCTGCCCTACGGCCGCGCCGTGCTCGACGCGCTGCGCAACAAGCCCTTCATGATCTACGCGTTTTCCTTCTTCTTCTTCACCATCGGCTTCCTCGCCGTGCAGCGCGCGCTCCCCTACTGGGCCGAGCTGGGACTCGACGGCGACGAGGGCACCATCACGAAACTGCTCGTGCCGTTCATCCTGGTCGCCGTGGTGTCCTATGCGTTCATCCCCATCCTTGCGCGGCACCTGCACATGAAGTGGCTCATCTTCATGGCCCTCTTCATCATAGCCAGCGGCATGCCCTGTATGTATCTCATCGGCCAGTCCACGGCCAGCTTTGCCACGCGCCAGCTCTGGGGCATGATCCTCTTCGGCTACTGCGGCGTCGGCCAGGCGCTAATCTACGTCATGATGGTACCCATGATTGGCGACATCATCGACTACGACGAACGGCTCTCAGGCGAGCGCCGTGAGGCCCTTTACAACGGCCTGAGCGCCTTCATCTGGAAGGCGTCCATGGCGGGCTCGGTCCTGCTTGCATCGCAGTCGATGAACCTGTGGGGCAACCGCATCGAGCAGTACACCGGCGTGCTGCTCGTCGGTCCCTTCGCGGGACTCTTCGGTCTCATCGGCATGATCCTGATCTGCTTCTACCCAGTGCACAAGCAATCGTTGCAATCGTAGGGCGGTTGGAGTTTTGCGACACAGGTCGGAGACCTGCCCTCCTCAGGCAATTTCCTTGGGCAGACGGAATTCGAGATCTTCCTGGGTGAGGGCGCATTCTTCCACCTCGCACGCACCGTGCTGGCGGAACCATGCGACAACGTCTTCAACAAGCCTTTCCGGAACGGACGCGCCGGAGGTGATGAGCACCGTCGCAACATCGGCAATCCATGCGACACGGATGGCGGCGGCGTCGGGGATGAGGTGGGCCGGTTTGCCGAGGGTGCGGGCGATGTCGCGGAGCCGGGTGGAGTTGGCGCTTTCGGGGTCGCCGACGACGAGGACGAGATCAGCTTCGGGGGCCAGTTCGACGATGGCGGCCTGGCGGTTGGAGGTGGCATAACAGATGTCAGCGCGGGGCGGACCCTGTATGGCTGGGAAGCGTTTGCGCAGCGATTCAATGACGGCCAGACAATCGTTGACGCTGAGGGTG
>CAIXUF010000375.1 GCA_903922535.1 Candidatus Hydrogenedentota bacterium | reverse complement strand
GCATGAAGAATAGTTCCACAATCCACCACCCCAATTGCTTGCCGAGTTGCCTGCGAAAGTGCAATTCGTGAAGGTCGGCGAAGACGCGCTCTCATTCAGCATTCCGCCGCCGTTGACGGCCACATTGCCTGTGAACACGCAATTCGCCAACGCAGGCGAAGAGGAACGCTGGTCGAACATTCCGCCGCCGCTCCCGGCCGTATTGCCTGTGAAGACGCAGTTCGCCAACGCAGGCGAAGAGTATCGGTTGTACATCCCGCCACCACCATACCTGGTCGAGTTGCCTGTAAACACGCAGCCCGTTACAATCGGAGAAGCCATGTAATCATACACACCACCGCCTCCACTGCCCGCCGTGTTGCCAGCGAACGTGCACCTCGTCAGCGTCGGTGACGAAGAAGCGTTATACATCCCGCCACCATAGCCGATGGTATAGTACCCGGAGGTAACGGCCGCGTTGCCTGTGAACGTACAGTCTGTCACTACAGGAGACGCAGAATCGTTGAGCATTCCACCGCCGTTGTCGTTGGCAGGCGCCTGTCCTCTCGTGATGGTGAAGCCGTCCAGCACGGCCGCATTGGCGCCAATCACACAGCGGCGCGCATTTTGTCCGTCAATGACGGTGACATTCACCGACCAGTCGCGCTGATCAGCGGAATCTTCCCTGCCCGCGAAGCCGCCATAGAGACTCACGCCGGGCCGCATCGTCACCACGGGGTCAGTGGCGGCAATGTAGGCGCCCGCGGCAACCCACACTTCGCCACCCGTCACCGATGCCGCATCCACCGCGGATTGAATGTCCAGAAACGCTGTGGCCCAGGACGCGCCGTCCCAGGGTCCGGTCGTGTTCAGTGTGTTGACATGGTAGATCACCGCGCCTTCGGCAAACTCTGCGGTGACATCAACGTCCGCCATGACGTTTATGTCCTGGCGATCCGGGCTGGTAACGCCATCGCTCCACTGGACGAAGCGCCAGCCGATGTTGGGGACGGCGCAGACCAGCGTGCCGCTTGCGCCCTCGTCCAAGGTCTGGGTCAGCACGCCGTTGACAGTACCGTGCGCCCCCGCGGAATAGACCAGGGTGTGCTGCACGATGAATATGGCTGTCACCGAAATGTCTTGCGTCACGTTTGTGTCCGAGCGCGGGTTCTGCGTGGAGCCGTCGCTCCATTGCACAAAGCGGCAGCCGGCATCGGGCACGGCCTCGACGGGCGTGCCACTGCTTCCATATTCCACCGTCTGCGACGTGTCACCGCGCAGTGTTCCGTGTTCCCCCGCCGTGTAGATCAGGGTGTGCGGTTGGGAGAAGTTCGCCGTCACGGTTTTGTTGCCGTCCATGACGATGCCGGCAAGTGCGGACGCACAGGCAATGTCACCGGTCCATCCGGCAAAGAACCAGTCGGCGGAGGGCTTGGCATACAACGTAATAGTATCGCCGCGAACGAAGGAATGCACTCCCTCGGGCGGTGTCGTGGTACCACGGCCGGCCGGAACGACCTGCACGGCAAGCGTGACGATGTCGGTCAACGCGGCAAATCCCTCGTAGGCGCCCATGTCAACGCCAGCACCCTGCGGACGGGTCACTCCGCGAATGTCCGTAATGGGTGCGGCCACAGCGGTGCCCGCGTCAATGCAGGGGGAGTCCGCTTGGAGTTGAAGGCTGCCTCCGTACCCATCCACAAACAACGGATCCGCGTCGATGTTGCCCGTGCCCGCCCGTCCCCCTTGAATGCAGGAATAGGTCACCGACGACATGCACGTTGAGTCGTAGTCAGACACTTCTCCTCCCGAGTGTGCGGTGTCCCCCCAGAAGATGCAGTTCGTCAGCGTCGCCGAACTCTTATAATAGTCCAACATTCCGCCGTAGCCGTCGGCCGAGTTGCGCGTGAAGGTGCAGTTTGTCAGCGTCGGCGAACATGAAATGAAGTTCCACAATCCACCGCCCCATCCATTTGCCAAGTTGCCTGCGAAGATGCAATTCGTGAACGTCGGCGAAGAATCGCTATAGTTCAGCATTCCGCCGCCTTCTTCAGCCGAATTGCCAGCGAATGTACAATTCGTCAGCGTCGGGGAAGAGGAATAGTAATTGTCCATTCCGCCGCCTTCGCCAGCCAAGTTGCCGGTGAACACGCAATTCGTCAGCGTCGGGGAAGAAGATGAACGGTTGAACATTCCGCCACCGCAACTGTTGCCGGCCACGTTGGCCGTGAACACGCAATTCGACACCGTCGGGGAAGCCGACTCGTTGTCCATTCCGCCGCCTCGCTGGTAGCCAACCACATATCCTTGTGTGATGGTGAAACCGTCCAACACGGCCGCATTGGCGCCGATCACGCAGCGGCGCGCGTTCTGACCGTCAATGACGGTGGCATTGGCCGACCAGTCGCGCTGAGCCGCCGAGTTCTCCGTGCCCGCAAACCCGCCAAAGAGATTCACACCGGACCGCATTGTCACCACGGGGTCACTCACGGCAATGTACCTGCCTGCGGCAACCCATACATCACCACCACCGTTGTTCGCGGCGGCATCCACGGCGGACTGGATATCCTGAAACGCCGTGGCCCAGGAGGCGCCATCCCACGGGCCCGCGGTGTTCTGCGCGTTGACACGGTAGAACACGAGTGATTCGGCAAACTGCGCGGTGACGAAAAGATCCGCCATAACGTTCGTGTCCTGGCGAACCGGACTGGTCACACCGTCGCTCCACTGGGCGAAGCGCCAGCCGACATCGGCCACGGCGCCCACCGGCGCGCCTTTTGCGCCCTCGTCCACCGTCTGGTTGAGCGTGCCATACACGTTCCCGTGCTCCCCGGCGGCGTAGGCAAGCGTGTGGCGCACAATGAATATGGCCGTCACCGAAATGTCTTGTGTCACGTTCATGTCTGTGCGCGGATTCTGTGTGGAGCCGTCGCTCCATTGAACAAAGCGGCAGCCGGAATCGGGCACGGCCTCCACGGAAGTTCCGCTGCTTCCATAGTCCACCGTCTGCGGCGTGACACCGTTGATCGTTCCGTGTTCTCCCGCGGTGTAGGTTAGTGCGCGCGTCTGGATCGAGAAGTTCGCCGTCACTGTTTTGTTGTCGTCCATGACGACGCTGGCGTGCGCGGGCGCACTGACAATGTCGCCGGTCCATCCGGCAAACGACCAGCCGGTGGATGCCACGGCAGACAGCAGCACCGTATCATCGCGAACATAGGAATGCAGTCCCTCCGACGGTGTTGTGATGCCACGTCCGGACGGAGCAACCTGCACCGCAAGCGTGACAATGTCACCCGGCGCCGCTGTGCCTTCATAGGCGCCCATGTCAACACCCGCACCCTGCGGGCGAACCACACCGAGTATGTCCGCAGCGGGCGCGCCGGCTTCGGTGCCCGTGTCAATGCACGGGGAACCCGCCTGAAGCTGCACACTGCCACCATTGCCGTCCACAAACAGCGGGTCGGCGTCGATGTTGCCCGTGCCTTCGCAGCCCCCCTGCACACAGGAATAGGTCACCGACACAACACCCGTCCGGTTATTGAAGATCTCGGCACCGGACGGTGCTGCGTCACCCCAGAGGATGCAGTTTGTCATGGTGGCGGAATTGTAGTAGTTGTCGACCGCGCCGCCTTCGTTGGCCGAGTTGCCTGCAAACGTGCAGTTCATCAATGTGGGCGAACCAGAGTAGTTGAACATCCCGCCGCCCAGAGCGGCGCTGTTCATGGTGAACACGCAGTTTGTCAATGTCGGCATACAGGAATAGGAATTACTCATTCCACCGCCGGTATAGCCAGCCACGTTACCCTTGAACATGCAGACCTCCAGCACTGGAGAAGAGGACCATTCATTGCACATTCCACCGCCGCCGCCATCGCTGGTTGAACTGACCGAATTGTCCGCGAACCCGCAGCCCCGCAGCGTCGGCGATGAATGGTTGTTGTACATTCCGCCGCCGGTAAATCCGGCAGAGTTTAGCGTGAACCCGCAGTTCGTCAGCGCCGGTGAAGAGTATTCGTTGTACATGCCGCCGCCGCGATAGCCCGAATTGCCCGTGAACGCGCAATCATCAACGGTGCACAGAGCATGCTCGTTGTACATGCCGCCACCGTAACCGGAAGCCTTGTTTGATTCGAACGCGCAGTGCGCCACACGAATGGTTACGCGGCTGTTGCACAGCCCGCCACCGGCAGCATAGGCTGTGTTTCCGTTGCGCACAGTGAATCCGTCCAGCGCGGACAGGGCTCCGCCCATCACACACCGGCGCGCCCCCTGCCCGTCAATCACCGTCGGATGCGCCACCCAGTCGCGCTGGTCCGCGGAAATCTCCGTGCCCGCAAACCCGCCATAGAGCGCCACGCCGGACCGCAAGGTCACCACGGGATCACCCGTGCCCGTATAGATGCCCGCGGCCACCCAAACCACGCCACCGCCGCCGTTGGCGGCCGCATCGGCGGCGGACTGGATGTCCCTAAACGCCGTGGCCCAGGACAGACCGTCCGGCGACGACGCCGTGGAGTTGGCATCCACCCGCCACCGCAGGTTGGTCGCCTGCGGGTCTGTGTTGTCCTGGTATTCCTCGATGTTCGTCCGTCCATCGCCGTCCGGATCGCCCGACGCACCGTTCACCGGGTTCGTCGAGCCATTGTCGCCGGAGTCCAATCCGTGCGCCCGTTCCCAGCCGTCAGGCAGGCCGTCGCCGTCCGTGTCCAGGTATTCATAGGCACCCATGTCCACGCCCGCGCCCTGCGGACGCGCCGTTCCCCACAAATCCGCCGCAGGCGCCCCGTCCGTTGTCCCCGCATCAACGCATGGAGACCCGGAACGTATGCACACGTTGCCCGCAAAGAGGTTCTCGAACAGCGGGTCGGCGTCGATGTTGCCCGTGCCTGCGTATCCCTCCTGCACGCAGGAATAGGTTACAGACACGGCACTGGTTCCATTGTTATAGATTTCTGCGCCGGATCCTGCCGCGTCATTCCACAGAATACAGTTCGTCACGGTCGGGGAATTGTAGTAGTTATCGAGCGCGCCGCCTTCGTTGGCCGAGTTGCCCGCAAACGTGCAGTTGGTCAACGTGGGCGAACCAGAGTAACTGAACATCCCGCCACCGAGACTGGCGGTGTTCATGGTGAACACGCAATTTGTCAATATCGGCTGACAGTAATACGAAAGGCTCACCCCGCCGCCTTCATAGCCAGCCGAATTGCCCATGAACACACAGTCCTCCAACACCGGAGACGAAGACGACCAATTGTCCATCCCGCCGCCACCGCCACCGCTGGTGCAACTGACCGAATTTTCCGCGAACACACAACCCCGCAGCGTTGGCGATGACTGGTCGTTGTGCATTCCACCGCCGCTATAGCCGGCCGAATTCAACGTGAACCGGCAGTTTGTCAGCGCCGGCGAAGAGTAGTTGTTGTCCATTCCGCCGCCGTAGTAGCCCAAGTTGGCTGTAAATGTGCAATCATCGACGGAGCAGAGAGAATGGTCGTTGTACATCCCGCCACCGCAACTGGATGCCTGATTCGACGCGAACACGCAGTGCGCCACACGCACGGTCACGCGGTTGTTCCACATCCCGCCGCCGGAACCGGACACCGCATTTCCGTTGCGCACAGTGAATCCGTCCAGCGCGGACAGGGCTCCGCCCATCACACACCGGCGCGCCCCCTGCCCGTCAATCACCGTCGGATGGGCCGCCCAGTCGCGCTGG
>CAIXUF010000374.1 GCA_903922535.1 Candidatus Hydrogenedentota bacterium | reverse complement strand
GGTCTGGCTGGGCAGGATTGTGCGGGACATCTCGTACAACAACGCCAACCGTTATTTTGGGTTTGGCCTGCCAGAATCATAATGCCGGCAGCGGGCACAAGAAAGGCGGGCGTCCCACCCCCCGGATTCCTGTCCCTTTGTTGTGCACCATCAGATTGGTGCGCCCAGTAAGAGACGAATTCCTCCAGCATGTCGGACTATCTCCGCAGTTCCCAGCGCGGACACGCGCCCGAGAACACCATTACTCACGGCCCCCCGGCAGCATCTTGTAGATAAACGTGAAACGCATGCGCCCGTTCCAGCCCCGTTTGGGATGGCGCCTCACGTCAACTATCTGATATCCGTGCACATTTTTCAGCCACCATACACGTATGGGGGAAGAGGTGCGCAGTATCGCTGAATCCGGATAACTTGGTCTTGACATACGGCATCCTTCTTGACTGACCCACGCCCTACTACGGCCAGTCTTGTGAAATTCTTCACCGGATGCCTAACGTACTGCGTTGGAATTCTACCACATTCCCGGCGTGCGTCAGGTGAGGTCTCCGCAGAATTGCGGCGGACGGTCCGATTCCGGCCATTTCCCCAACAACAGTGAACAACACGGTTGAATTCATGCCGCCGATTGGGGTTGAGAAGCCGGACAATAGAAGGTGCCGCGTGGGCGGAAACCAACCCGCTGGGCGAAGTCGCCGCCAGGGTGGGGTTTCGAACTGGAGGGGATTGAAATCGAAAACATTCCAGCGAGCCCAAAACGCATTGTCTGCGTCGCGCCTCCATCGGGAACAACGAATCTTGACCAGACAGCAGAAGTCCGCCATGCCGAACGCATGACACGGGGGGATGGGTTGGCGCTTCCATTGTCAGCCCACATGCGCATGCGTTTAATGTGAAAAACAGGCGCCCGCTGCTTGTTCCCGGCTTCTTCTTTTCAGTTATTTCGAGGCCGAAAACAAGGGTTTTCCCGATGGCGACGTTGCTGAGCCGGTGGTAATCTCCCAATGGCACTGGCGGTTTGAAGGCGGCGCGCCGCACGCATCCCGCCTTCGGCCGGCAGAACAGACAAATGAAGAAGCCGAATCCCGGTGCGACGGTTGGAGAGACCAAATGACAGGCGGCGAACCGTGGACAACAAACAACGTTGAACAGACAAACGTCGTGAATGGGGCAAACGATGAAACAACTCATGATTCTTACGATGACCTTGATAGCGATGGGACAGTTTTCAGCGATGGGGCAGCCTGGACGCACAACGATCGGCGACAGTCTTCCTCCCGAGAAACTGGCGAACATCGAAATGCGGGTGATCGGCAGCCCGCCGACACCGCCTGCCGGTTTTAAGCGTCTACTGGCCCCAAAAAGTGCGGCCAAGTCGCTCACCTCCAACATGCTTGCCGTTCCGACCTCCACGTGGACCTATGGCTGCACGGCCACCGCGGCAGGAATGATCTTCGCGTATTATGACCGCAATGGCTATCCCAACATGTACACCGGTCCCGCCAACGGCGGCGTCTGCCCGATGACGAATGTGGGGCAGGGGATTGGAACGCCGATTCTTGGAGCCTGCTCGATCATCGCGACAAAGAAGGGGTTTGACGGCAGGGTCATCCCGGGCCATGTGGACGATTACTACGTCACATATAATACGGGTGGGCTCGACCCGTGGGTGGGTCTCCGGACAGAGCATGCGTGGGGCGACTGCACGGCGGACTATCTGGGCACCAACCAGTGGAGGTGGAGTTACGACGGCATCAGCGGTCTGGACAGCAACCTGGACGGCTCGACAGCAGTCTTTTCAAACTACTCCGCATCCAAACTCTATGATTACATTCCTCCCGTGTCCTGGGGGACACCGCAGACAGAGGCGTGCCACGGCATGCGGCTCTTCGCCGAGTCACGGGGCTACACGGTGCTGGAAAACTACACGCAGAACATCGACACGCTGTATCCGGGCGGTTTTTCCTTTGCCGACTATGTGGCGGAAATCAATGCCGGCCATCCGGTGATGCTCCAGTTGAACGGGCACACCATGGTTGGCGTGGGGTACGACACCGTTGGCGGCACGGTGTATGTCAACGACACCTGGGACAACTCCGTTCACACAATGGCCTGGGGTGGAAAGTACTCCGGCATGGCGCAGGAGGCGGTCACCATCCTCCACCTTGCCGGCACCACTCCGGGACAGGTGCGCGTAACCCTGGAAACGGCGGATGCGGTGGCGGGGGGAGCCCTGTGGCAGTTGGACGGCGGCGCCTGGCAGGGCGACGGGGTGACCCTTGCCCCCGTGTCCGGCGGCGTTCACACGATTTCCTTCAAGGATGTGGCCGGCTGGAACACGCCGGCCAGCCGTCAGATCAACGTCGACGGCCAGACCGTCGAGGTAGCGGGCGCCTATTTCCGGCTTTGTGACGGCCTTGACGCCTGCACCCTGACCTGGACCAGCGGCGGGCACGCGGACTGGCTCGTCCAGAGCATCGTCACGCATGACGGCACGGATGCCGCCCAAAGCGGGAGCATTGGCGACAATGAGTCTTCGACGCTGTCCACCGCGATAACCGGCCCCACAAGCGTCAGTTTCTGGTGGAAAGTCGATTCCGAAGCAGACTTCGATTACCTCACTTTCTACATCGACGGGGTTGAGAATGACAGCATTTCCGGCGCGGTAAACTGGGCCCAGAAGACCTGCGCGCTGGGAACGGGCACCCATACCCTGACTTGGACCTATGCCAAGGACTCGTCAAATTCCGACGGTCTGGACGCAGGCTGGGTGGACCAGTTCCAGAATCTGGACAAGACCCCACCGACGGGCGGCGTTGTAATCAACGGCGACCAGTCCGTGACCAACAATTCCACCGTGACGCTGGCTCTGACCTGGTCCGACGGCTCTGGTTCGGGCGTGGCGGGGATGCGCTTCAGCGATGACGGCGCACAGTGGACGGCGTGGGAAGCGCCGACGGCAACGCGCGCCTACACACTGCCTGCGGGCGAAGGGTCTCACACCGTCAGCGTGCAATATCGTGATGTGGCGGGCAACATTTCGGCGGTTTTCAATGATTCCATACTGCTCGACACCACTGCCCCGACGGGAAGCATCATGATCAACGGCGACCAGTCCCTGACCAACAATCCCACCGTGACGCTGTCTCTGGGCTGGTCCGACAGCTCTGGTTCGGGCGTGGCGGGGATGCGCTTCAGCGATGACGGCGCACAGTGGACGGCGTGGGAAGCGCCGACGGCCACGCGC
>CAIXUF010000373.1 GCA_903922535.1 Candidatus Hydrogenedentota bacterium | reverse complement strand
GGCCAGCGCCAGCGCATCGGAATCGCCCGCGCGGTGGCGGCCGAGCCCGACCTGATTGTGGCCGACGAGCCGGTTTCCGCGCTCGACGTGTCCATTCAGGCGCAGATCCTAAACCTCCTGGAGGACCTCCAGGAGCGGCTGGGGCTGACCTACCTGTTCATCGGCCACGACCTGGGCGTGGTGCGCCACATTTCCGACGTGGTGGCGGTGATGTATCTGGGCCGCATCGTCGAGACGGCCCCGGTGGAGATCCTTTTCGAGAACCCCATCCATCCCTACACCCGCGCGCTGCTCGCCGCCGCACCTGTGCCCGACCCGGATGCGCCACGCCGACACACGCTGCCGCCGGGCGATATTCCCAGTCCAATCAACCCGCCGTCAGGATGCCGGTTTCATCCACGCTGTCCCGATGCGCAGCCGGAATGCGCGCAGCGCGAACAGTACCTGGTCGAGGTGACCCCCGGCCACTTTGTGGCCTGCGCGGTCCACGCCAAGCCTTGATCGCAGATATGCCCGGAGACGGTCGATAGCCGAGTGCGGGGAAGGCGATGGATGATATGGACAAAATGAACTTCATGGGCGGCGCGAACTCCTTTACTGGCGGTCTTGGTCTATGGCGTCCATCCCGTCCATATCGTCCATATCGTCCATATCGTCCATAAAGTACATCCTGTCCATGACTTGGCTCTGATTTGCCTTCACCTCCAACATTTCGTGATTTCTGCCCCGGTTTGCATGCCACCCGTCAAGACAGCTAAAATAGATCCAATGGAATCCTGTAAACGTGTGAATTTGTGTGCGCTGGGCGGCGGTGGCGAAGTCGGGGCCAATTGTTTCGAACTCTCCTTCGGCGGCCATCAGATCCTGTTGGACTGCGGCACCCATCCCAAGAAAGAGGGTGAGTGTTCCCTTCCGGCCTTCGATTTGCTCACCCGCCCCCCTGAGGCATATATCATCACGCATGGTCATGTGGACCACTGCGGCGCGGTGCCGTATCTGGCGCGGATGTACCCCGGCGTCCACGGGTATGCCACGCGGCCCACGGCGCGGATCATGGACCGCATGCTGCACAACAGCGTGTCGGTGATGGAGACGATTGCCAAGGAGCGCGGCATTGCCGAGTATCCGCTTTTCGAGCACTGCGACGTGGGCTACGCGCTGCGTTTTCTGGAGTCCTTTGAGTACCGCGAACCCTTTTACCTGCGTGTGCCCGATCCGGTGGAGGTGCAGTTTATCGAGGCCGGCCACGTGCTCGGCGCCGCCAGCGTGCTCATTCGCCTGCCCGACCACACGATCTTCTACACCGGCGACATCTGCAAACGGCCGCAGGCGCTCATGGGCGGATACAAGGCCCTGGACAGGGACACGCAGGTGGACACGCTCATTATCGAATCCACACAGGGCGCGGCGAACGACGAGACGTACGGCACCTACAGCGAGGAAATTGATCTTCTGTGCGACGCCGTGCGCGATGTGCTGCTGGGAGGCGGTTGCGCGCTCATTCCCAGTTTCGCGCTGGGCCGCACGCAGGAAATGGTCAACATCCTTGCCGATTTGCAGGAGCAGGGGCGCATTCCGAACGTGCCCATTTACACCGCCGGCATGGGCCGCGCCATCTACGAGATCTACAACCACTTTTCCGACCACCTGATGCCCCACGCGACACTGCGCCCCCTGGAGCAGTTTGAGCGGCTGGGCGACATGTGGAATCCGTCCGTGGTCGAGCGGCTGCTGCGGCGCCCCTGCATCATCGTGGCCACCTCGGGCATGATGGTCGAAAACACGCCCTCGGCGCTCATCGCACAACACATGGTGCGCGAGACGCGGCACGGCATCTTCTTTGTGGGCTATCTGGACGCCGACACGCCCGGCTACAAGCTGCTTCATGCGCCCGTCGGCACGATGCTCCAGTTCCAACTGAACAGCCTGCCCGTGGAGAAGACGCTGGAAAACATCCGCACGTTCCGGTTCAGCGCCCATGCGACGCGCTCCGAACTGGCGGCCGTGGTGGCGCGCATCAAGCCCAAGAACGTGGTATACATTCACGGGGATCCCGAGGCGCTGATCTGGATGGAACAGAACAGCGGCAACGGCTGTGAGACCTTTGTGCCGACCATCGGCCAGACCATCACGCTTGAGGCCTGACCATGGGCCGGCGCAACCCGCTGCTGCAGAGCCTTCTCACAAGCCTTTCCATCGGCTTTTGCCGGCTGACCGTAATCCTGCCGCTGCCCGCCGCGCGCGCACTGGGAACGGCGCTCGCCCGAACCGCCTATTACACGGTGCCGCGCATACGCCGCATCGGCATGGCCAATCTTGACCTGGCCTACGGCGACACCCTCACCCGGGCCGGGAAGACGGCGATCCTGAAGGAATCGGTGCGCAATCTGGGCCTGGTCGCGGCCGAGTTCGGGCGTATTCCGCAACTGGTCGCCGGAGGCATGGCCCGCTGGTTCCGTGTCCGGGGCGTGGAGAATGTCGATCGCACACGGGGTGGCATTTTCATGGGCGCGCACCTGGGCAACTGGGAATGGCTTGCCCCGGCGGGAGGCACCGTCGATATCAACACGGTCATCATCGTGCGCGGTTTTGACGACCCGCGCATGGACCGCTTTGTGGATGCTGTCCGAAGGGGAGGGCATGTCGACACGGTCGACAAGAACGCGGCCACCGGGCCGATGATGCACAAACTGCGCGAGGGCTGGATGGCGGGGGTGTTGGCCGACCAGAACCCGCGCGAGAACGGCGTGCCGGTACGGTTTTTCGGCGCTCCCACCTGGGCTACCATTGGTCCCGTGCTCATCGCCAAGCGGGCAAAGGTGCCCGTCTACCCCGTGTCCATGGCACGCGATGATGCGGGGGTGTACACTCTGGAATTTCGGCCCGCGCTTGAACTGCAATCCACCTGCGATCTCATGGCCGACCTGATCGTGAACACGCAGCGTTGCCAGGACGCCATCGAGGCGATGGTGCGGGAGCATCCCGGCCAGTGGCTCTGGTTTCACCGCCGCTGGCGCGGCCGAGAGCGGCTAGAGCGTGAATGGGCGGATCGCCAGGCCCGCCGCAGTGACAAAAGCCGCGCTGATGGGGATAATACGGGCGCATCCATGGAGGAGTCGCCATGCTCAAGATAGGTTCCTGTGAACTGGGCGGACGCCCCCGGGTGGTCGCGGCCGTGAGCGACGGCGTGCCCCGCAAGGACGCCGAGCTGCTGCTTGCGTCGGGCGTCGATATTCTGGAACTGCGCATCGACACTTTCTCCCGCTGCGACACGGACCATGTGGTGGCTGAGGCTGCCCGCCATGCCGGTTTGCCGCTGCTGGGCACCATCCGCAGCGCCGCCGAGGGCGGCGGATGGAAGGGCACGGAAGAGGAGCGGCTGGCACTGTTCCGCGCCGTCATGCCCCACGTGGGTGCGGTGGATATCGAGCTTCTCTCGGCGGAGATTCTTGGCCGCGTGGTCCACGAGGCGCGTGCGGCGGCGCTGACCGTGATCGGCTCACACCACAACTTCACTGAAACCCCGTCGGACGGCGATCTGGACGCCGTGGTGGCGGCGGGCGGACACGCCGGGGTGGACATCATCAAGGTGGCCGCGCGCTGCAACGGCCCCGGCGACCTGCGGCGGCTGGCCGCGTTCACGCTGCGCCATGCGGACCGGGCCATGGTGGTGATAGGCATGGGACCGGCGGGCATGCTGTCGCGCGTCTTTTTTCCGGCGCTGGGCTCGCTGCTCACCTACACCTTCCTGGGCGCGCCGAGCGCCCCGGGCCAATTGAACTCCGAGGACACGGTAAAGTATCTTAGGTTCTTCTACGGGTATCTGGACGAGGGCAATTCCTGACGCCGGCATGCCCCGACAAGGGTGACGAAGGAGGCGTGATGCAAAAAGCGTTGATTATCCAATCCAACGGATCGGGCAAGAATGAGTTGGAAGACCTGTTGTCCAGTGGCTGGCGCGTGGTTTCTGTCACGGCCAACAACGGCCAGAGCTACAACGATTTTCTGATCATTCTGCAGAAGGACTGACCAGCCGTTCCGGCCGCGCCGGGCCCCCGTATCCGCTTCCCGCAGCAGGTCAAACCGGGAGTTGTGTCCATGCGAACCGCACTGTCGCTCCTCGTGTTTTGCGCGGGTATGGCCGCATGGTGCGGCGGCGCCCCCGCCGCAGACGGAGAACCGCTGTCCGGCACATGGCGGTTCAGCAACGGGGCGGAGTTTCCCGGCGCCGAGGGGTCCATGGAAGCGCTCCCGTCGGGTGCGCAAAAGGCCAGCTTCGATTTTTCCAAGGGCGGCAGCTACGTCGGTCTTTACCTTGATCTGAATCCGTCCGCACCGCTGAAGGCGGTGACTTTCCGCCTCAACAAGCCCGCGGAGGGAACGTTCACCCTGCGCGTCACCGACGCGACGGGCCAGGATTTCCAAAAGCAGGTGGACGCTTCCGAAGCGGGCTGGCAGAACGTCACGGTGATGCTCGACGACTGGACTGCATCCTGGGGCGGGGCGAACGACGGCGTGTTCCATTCCCCGTTGCGCACCATTGGGTTCCTTATGGAAGGCCAGGGACTGGCTTCCCCCAAAGGGGCCATGCTGATCGACGCGCCGGTTGGGCTTGCGGGCGAATCGGACAACTCCGGAAAGTCCGTGCTGTTCGAGGGGCGCTATGTGGTTACTGAGTTTCGCGGCGGCGCGGAGTTTTCCAGCCGTCCCGCGGGTGCGCTGGAGAACGGCATTCTCAAAACGCCGTCCGCAGGCGCTTTGCCCCAGGCCGCTCTTTCCGGGTCGGTCTCCCTGTTTGGACGGCCCAAAACCCTTGAACTGCGCGTGAAACGGGGCACCCCCGGCGCAGTGCTCAAGATGAAGTTGGGCTCCCACTTCCAGGGTTTTGACCGGGTGCTGGGGACGCTGGACGGCGGTTCACAAACCTTTTCCGTGACCATGCCGCCCGAAGGCTGGATTCACTCCGGCGCGGCGGAAAAACAGATTGCCCATCCCATACGCGTGTGCGGCATCACGCTGGAATCGGGCAAACTGGACGCGCCCGCCGAGGTTGAGTTTGATGCGCTCGAATGCGTGACCATCCTTCCCCGCAATGCCGCAGTGACACTGTTTTCCACGCTGGACTATGACAAGACGGCTTTGACGGGCGCTGCGGAGGTGCCGATGACGGCGCTTTGCCGCGGATGGAACATGCTGGACACGGAAATTCGCGGCGCGGTCAAAATGACCTTCCGCGACTGGGACAACCGCGTGCTGGATGAAAAGTCGTCCGATTGGGTTCTGCCCGCCAACGGAGCGCCGGTCAATCTGTCCTGGCAGGTGACGGTGCCCGCGACGCGCAATTTCGCCGAGGTGGAGTTCCGATTCGAGGCGGCCGGGATTAAGCCCGCCACGGCGCGGTCGGGCTTCACCCGCGGCGTGACTGACGCGGGCGACACCGCACTGCGGCCCGAGTCCCCCTGGGGCATGGGCGTGTTCCTCTATCGTTACGGAGAACCCGCTGCGATGGACCGGGCCGCCGCGCTGGCGCAGGCGGCAGGCATAAAGTGGACCCGCGAGGAGTTCAGTTGGTCCGGCATCGAGGCGGCGCCCGGACAGTATGACTTCTCCTACTACGACACCGTCGTGGACACCGCGCGGCGCCACGGTATCAGCGTTTACGGGTTGCTGGCCGACTGGGGCCACTTCACGCAGCCCTACACGGAAAAGGGCATCGACGACTTCTGCGTATGGGCGCGCGCAACGGTGCGGCACTTCAAGGACCGCGTCAAGCACTGGGAAATCTACAACGAGCCGAACATTTTCTTCTGGGACGGTCCAAAAGAGTTGTACCCGGTGCTGGTCGCGCGCTGCGGCAAGGCAATCAAGGAGGAGGACCCCGAAGCGACTGTGCTTGCCGTGTCCACCTCGGGCATTGACAAGAAATTCATCAAGATGGTCGCCGATGCGGGCGCCCCGTTCGATGTGCTGACGATTCATCCCTACCGGGGGCGGCTGGCGGACGAGGGGTTCATCCGGGAACTGCGCGAAGTGGCCGGGCTCGTCGGCAACCGGCCCGTGTGGATTACCGAAATGGGCTGGCCCACACACATCGGCGGCGCCGACGAGCGCGCCCAGGCGCAGATGCTGTCGCGCTGCTACATGGGTGCCGTGGCCTCCGGCGCTGTCCAGAACATGGGCTGGTACGATTTTCGCAACGACGGAGAAGACCCCTTTTTCAACGAGGCAAATTTCGGCGTGCTGCGCGGCGACATGTCGCCCAAGCCTGCCTACCGCGCGCTGGCCAACGTGTGCCGCACCTTTGCCGCGGGAAAGCCGGTGTTGCCGGAAATCGAAGGCGAGGGCGTGCTCGGCCTTCAGATGGGCGACGCGCTGGCGCTTTGGTCGCCTTCGGGTGACCGTTCGGTCAGCGTGTGGTTCAAAGTTCCGCCCAAGGCCGTTTTCAACCTCATGGGCGAGCCGGTGGACACGGCGCGCAACCTGAACCGCATGCGCGTGCAGCTTTGCGCGGGCAGTCCCGTGTTTTTTGCCCGGGCCTCTGCCGGGCGCATCCGTGTGGAAACCGATGGGGAGAAGAAACCCGCAAAATGAATCGACCCGATGTCAGCGTGATCCTTGTGGCGCACAACCGCGCCGATCTGGTCCCCGTGGTGCTTTCGCACCTCGAGCGGCAGACCTTTCCCGCCGCCCGTTACGAGGTGGTGGTGGTGGACAACGCCAGCAGCGACAGCACCCTGGACACGGTGTCGCGGTATGCCTGCGGCGCGCCGGTCTGCATTCGGGCCGTGCGACATGAAAGCGGCGGGGAGAATGCGGCGCGCAATCTTGGCGCGCGTGAGGCCGCCGGGCGGTGGCTGCTGTTTCTCGATGACGACGTGATACCGGGTCCGGCGCTGATTGAGACCCACGTGTTCGCGCAGGAACAGCACGCCGGCAAGTCATGCGTGCTGGGGGTGGTGGCGCCCCATCCACGTCTGAGACAGGGCGTGCTCACCCGTTGGTTTCTGCCTGAGAACCGTATCGATCCGTCCGGGGAAAAGATCCAGTTCTACGAATGGTTCGCCGAGAATCTGAGCATCCCGAAGGACCTTTTCCAGGAGAGCGGCGGCTTTTTCGAGGATCATCCTTCACCCCGCTTTGCCGCCATCGAACTGCTCCTTCAACTCCGCAACGCCGGCATTGACGTGGTCGTCGAGCCGCGTGCCCAAGCGTTCATATGGTGCGCCGTGCGGCTCGAGGACGAGCGCAGGCGGTGTTACTTCCAGGGGCGTGCCCTGCACCGGCTCTGGTTGCAGGAGGGCTCGCCGCAGATGCTGCGCCACTATCACGCGGCGCGTTCGCACCTGCGAAACCTTCGCGACCGGCTGTTCATCCCTTTCTACTTGCGTTCCTGCCAGGATCTTGAAGAGGACACCTACTCCTACGGTTCCATGTACCGGCGCATTCTGCGCCATGAACGCTATCTCGGGTTTCGCGACGCCCGGGAATCGCGTCCGTCCGCATGGGAATTGGCACCGGGTCGCAACGCCACGCGCGCGGCCAAAGGCGCCCGCCTTTCCGTGCTGTAAACGACGGCGTGATCGCACCGCATATCCCGCCCATTCTTGCCGCAAGTTGAAACACCACGGCCAAAACGGCGAAAATGAAGCATTCCCGATAAGGTTCCCCATGCGCGGTGCCCTGCATCCACAGCGCGCTGCCGCCGTGAGGACCGTTTTCCCTGTCCCTGGAAAGGCAACCCATGAGCAACCCGATTTTCGAGCCGGTGCAGACGCCGTTCAGTTTTTCCGCGGCGGAGCACGACACCATTCGTTTTTGGAAAGAGAAGCAGGTCTACCACAAGAGCCTTGAACAGCGCCACGGCGCGCCGCACTTCGTGTTCTACGAGGGGCCGCCCACGGCCAACGGCATGCCCCATCCGGGACACTGCCTGACGCGCACAATCAAGGACATCTTCCCGCGCTACAAGACGATGGACGGGTACTACTGCGAACGCAAGGCCGGCTGGGACACGCACGGGCTGCCGGTCGAAATCGAGGTGTGCAAGCAGCTCGGCATCCTCGAAGGCGGCAAAGCCGCCATCGAGGAGTACGGCGTCGAACAGTTTAACCGCGCCTGCATCGAGTCCGTGTTCCGTTACCAGAAGGAATGGGAAGACCTCACGGACCGCATCGGGTTCTGGGTTAACCTTGACGAGGCCTATGTCACGTTCCACCAGAGCTACGTGGAGAGTGTGTGGTGGGCGCTGAAGACGCTCTTTGACCGGGGCCTGCTCTACCAGGGCCACAAGGTGGTCTGGTGGTGGGCCCAAGGCGGCACGGCCCTGTCCGCGGGCGAGGTGGGGGAGGGCTACCGCGACACCGACGACCCGGCCATCACGGTCCGGCTCGACCTCGACGACGCCTCGCACGCGAAGCTCGGCCTGGACTGCCGCGCCAGCCTGCTCATTTGGACGACCACGCCGTGGACGCTGTCGAGCAATTGCGCGGCCTGCGTTGGCGCGGACATTGCCTATGCGCTGGTGCACCGCGTCGAGGGTGACACCCGGTCCGTGTTTATCCTGGCCGCGTCGCTGGTGGAGAAGTATTTCGGCGAGGGTGCCGAGGTGATTCGCACGGTGAAGGGCGCCGATCTGCTCGGGCTCAAGTATGTGCCGCTGTTCCACTACGGCGAGCCGGAGCACCTCGAGGGCGGCGGCGAGTCGGTGCGCTGCTGGGAGGTGATTCCCGGCGACTTCGTTGATCTCGAAACCGGCACGGGCATCGTGCATATCGCGCCCGCCTACGGCGAGGACGACTACCGCGTCTGCAAGGAGCAGGGCATCGGCTTCCTGTGCTTTGTGAAGCCCGACGGCACCTTTGACGATCGCGTGACCGACAAGGACCCCTACGACGGCGCGCCCCTCGCGGGCCAGTTCTGCAAGACCGCCGACAAGGGCATCATCCGCGTGCTCAAAGAGCGAGGCATGATCCTCAGGCATGACCAGTACAAGCACTCGTACCCCTTCTGCCCGCGCGCCGAGGACGACCCGCTCATCCAGTACGCGCGCAAGAGCTGGTTCATCCGCACCTC
>CAIXUF010000372.1 GCA_903922535.1 Candidatus Hydrogenedentota bacterium | reverse complement strand
ATGTGCCGCAGGAACAGCATCCACGGCTTGCCCGTCTTGTGCAGCCGTTCCATCTCCGGAATCGTGACCGCGTTCAGGTTCTCGGCCTTGCGCGCCGGACGATCCTCCCAGGCCATCCAGCCTTCGAAGTTCAGATACTTGTCAAACCCGCGGAAGAAGCCCGCGTCGAAACCCACCACCGTGCTGGTGTATCCCGCGGTCTTGAGGAGTTCCGGCAGTGTCGGCTGATTCAGGTCAAGCGGCCCCTTTGGCCCGAGGCTGACCATCTGGTGCGCAATCACGTCCTGTCCGGTGAGCATGCTCGAATAGGCGGGCGTGGTGGGAATGTACGGGCTGAACCCATTTTCGATGAGCGTGCCCCGCGCCGCCAGCCGGTCGAAATGCGGCGACGTGAGCCGCCGATAGCCGTAGCAGCTCATGTGGTCGCGGCGGATGCTGTCAACCGCAAAGATCAGGATGTTGGGCGGCCTCTTCGCCATGTCATGCTCCTTCCCGGTCCGGGATGCTAGCGCCCGCCGCACTGTCTGAGGCAGGCGTTCAGATAACCGTAACTCTCGGCCGCGATGATCGCGCAGCGGCTCAGCGGGTATTCGCCCGCGCCGATGACTTCCAAGTTTACCGGGCCGTCGTATCCCGCCTCCACCAGCACCCGGCAATAGCCCTGGAGATTGATCTCGCCCCGGCCGCAGGCCTGCATTTCCGGCCTGCCCGGCGACGGACCCGGTCCCGCGCAGTCGCGGATGTGCACGTGCTTCACGCGCGACACGACCTGTTCCAGCGCCTCGCGGGGCACTTCGCCGCCGCGGTGAATGTGGCTCGGGTCCATGTCAATGCCAAACGCCGGCGAGTCTATCTGCGCCATGGCCACCAGCGTGGTCGGGGTGTTCCAAATCGCCGCACCCACGTGCGCCTTCACGCACAGCGTCACGCCGAAGGGTTCCGCCTTTTCGGCCATGCGGGCAAGCTTGGCAATGGAGGCATTCAAATCGTCTTCGCTATTCGACTTCCCCCCCGGTCCAACATTGACCACGGGGATTCCGATCTCCGCCGCCGCCTCGTAGGCCAGCATCAACCGCCCATCATCCAGCGCCGCCGCCTCCATCGCCGTGATAGGCAGCGCCAAGTCTGCCGAAACCGCCTTTATTTCCGCCGCCTGCGCCCGCCAGTCGTCCAGGCACAAATGCTCGCACATCCCCTTGATGGCCGAGATCTCCACCCCGTCGTATCCCGCCCACTTGATGTGCTCCATGGCAGTCCGAAAGTCGAACCCGCCAAACAAGACCGTATTCACACCGAGCTTAATCATGCCGTTTCCCTTTCGGAAATCAGTACTTCACCGTCACCACCTTGCTGGTATCCCACGACGTGATGCAGGCCTCAATAACCTTCTGCGCGCGCAGCGCGTCCTCGCCGCTGCCGTCCACCTGGGACGGCTTCACATTCTTGACATTTTGATCGACCCACACGCCGATGCGCGAGGCAAAGGTTTCGCCGAAGTTCGTCATGCCGTGAGTATTCCGAGCCATCCCGCCCGGTGATTCCGATTGATCGCGCCTCCCCATTCCGACTGATCGCGCCCACCTGTTCCGATTGATCACGCCCCCCATTCCGACGGAAGGCGCCCCCCGATTCCGATTGATTGCGCCCAT
>CAIXUF010000371.1 GCA_903922535.1 Candidatus Hydrogenedentota bacterium | reverse complement strand
CGTCCTTCGCGCGAAATCGTCTTGGGTTGCGGCTCCGCCGTGCTGGGCTCCATCAGTGTTCCATCGGTGTTCATCCGTGGTTCAATTTCGGAATCCAGATTGAAAATGTGGCAGGTTTTCTTCAGGAAAAGCTTGCGCGGGCCTTCAGACTTTTCTAAAAGAACTCCCACAACTTATTTCACCCGCCCTCCAGTTAAGGATTGCGCGGTGGAAAAAGTCACCGGGCCGTGAAGACGAACCGACAAGTGGAAAGTTTGGTGGAAGCGGGCGGGAGGAATCCCGTTCGACAGGGAAATTTCATCTCCGCGTCAATGTCTGGTTCCCGGCAGCCTGTCTCCCATCTTCCCGACCCCCACCCGGCGCACGAAATGGTCTCCTCCGGAACCGGAAGGAGGCATTCTTTCCACGGAATGGCCCCTTCCGGTTCCCGAAGCCCCCATCCGGTGCGCCAACTGCCTCCTTCTGGAACCGGAAACGGACACTTTTTATATGGAATGCCCCCTTCCGGCTCCCGAAACCCCCATCCGGTGCGCCGACTGCCCCCTTCCGGCTCCCAAAACCAGCCGGTTGTTGTAGGAATGCCCTTATTTCCAACAATTAACAGCGATTCAGCCCTTTTCCACCCTCTTTCCCGGCGGTTTGGCCTCCCGACGCGCCCCTCCCGCCAGAACCCTTTTCGCGGAGCCCCCTGGTCGGGCTCCCGAACCTCGGAAAACAAAAAACAATGCAGTTATCGATAAAGAAACACTGAGAAAGGAAGCCCTATGGCCGAACTCCAACGCCCCAACAGCCTCACCAGCACCCTCGAACTCCTCATCACCGCCCGCGACTGCCAGATCAACATCCAGCCGCTCACCGACCGCCTGCTCACTCCGGAACAGTGGGCCAAAGTCAGGCCCGACGACCCCACCAGCTTCCTCAACCGCTTCATCAAAGAAAACCGTGAAGCCGTGGAAGCCCTGGCCGATCAGGTCCAGGAAACCAAGGTCATGAACGATCTGGCCGACCGCTGCGCCATGTTCATCTCCCACTTCCACCAGGAGATCGACAACGCCATCACCCGCGGCGCCGTGCCCAGCGGGGCCGGGGCGCGCGTGTATTACGAGCGCGACGCCACCGGCGGGCCGCTGCCGTTCCTGGGCACGCACGCGGCCATCCTCAAGGAGGCCGAGCGCATCGTGGTGGGCGAAGCCGCGCGCCTGGCCGCCGAAGGCCAGGGCGGCGTCCCCATGACCATGCCCAGCGCCACCGAAGTGGGCGCCGTGCGCGACGAATTCCGCGACGCCCGGATCGCGGCGGGCAACGCGGCCGTCAAGACCGACCACGAGCGCGAGGACGCCAGCGGCATGTATCCCGAGGCCCATGACCTGGCCAACGACATCATCGACACGGTGGAATACGCCAACCGCAAGGACAAGGACGCGGCCAGCCGCCGGGCCAAGTGCGCCCGCTACGGACTCAAATACTACTTCGCCCCCGGCGAGACGCCCGACCCCGCCCCCACGCCGACGCCGCAATAGACCAGGCCCATGCGTTATCAGATTGAATTCCTGCCGGTGGCGCTCGCCCAACTGCGAGCGCTGCCCAAGGACATTCGGCGTCTGATTGGCGGGAAGATTGACCGCCTGCAAGAGGACCTGGGGGCGGATGTGAAGAAGCTCCAGGGCTTCAAAAACAAATATCGGCTCCGGGCCGGAAACTACCGCGTTCTTTTTGAATTGGAGGGCGCGACGATTGTCGTCTATGATGTCGGCGACCGGAAGGACATTTATGAGTAGCACGATGGCAGCGCCAAACAAATCGCGGGCGGCTTGGACACAGTTGGACAAACAATTGATCCAGGCCAAAGCCCTGTTGCGCCAGATGCGCCAGACGGTCGCCGACGTGGAGGACGCCCGAACCATCGAACGCGCCAAACGCGCGCACGGCCCGAAACCGCGCATCCCCTGGGCGCAAGTGAAGAAAGAGGCGGGCCTGGATTGAACGCTCCCGCCCACGCCGCCGGCGCAGCCCCGCGCAGCGAAGCGGTCGAGGCGGTGGTGCCGTGAGGAAATCCGTTCCATCCTGTCGCCGCTTACGAATGGAGACCAATCGCCTAGTAAAATCACTGGAGCGGGCCACGGCAGTTAGCATTGCACACACACTGGGCCGCCCGCGTCGCTCGGTCTTGGCGTAGATACCTCAAGCACAACGCAAAAACATGAAACTACGACGACTAAATCAAATCGGAATGCTTCTTGCATTAGCTGCAATTCCGGCGTGCTCAAAGCAGGATGCACAGCCAGCAGCAGAAGGAACTGCCCAGAAACAAGTGGCGCAGACTTAAGACTCGGCCCTTAGCCTTTGGAACGTCTATTCCATATCGGTCGACGATCAGTTCGCATACATAATTACCGAGTTGGAAAATCGCGGGAAGGCCGGCGTCGTTGCTTTTCAGGCCCATTGGGCGATCAAGGATGACCTCGATGCGACTCTGGCAGATTTGGAAGTTCGCTACACCAGCGACACCCCTTACGTCACGCCTGACGGGACTAAGTCGTCTCACATCATAGGACCGGGGGAGAGGTTCTTGATCGTCAATTCGCAGATAAGGGGGGCATCAGCAAAGGTCTGCGCTGTGGCGAAAGACCATATTAGACTTTTGTCCATTCTGACGCCTACCTTGACGCCACTCAACTCGACGAATCTGGACGATTACCGCGTCCCCAAGAAGATTACCTTTCAGGTCGAGAAAATTGTCACCCGGTAATTCGAGACTATGTTCACTCGTTACATTCGGACGTGCCTAGGAGCTGACACCACGCGGTATCAGTTCCAGGAGAAGGTTTCACTATTCGGCTGTAACAAGGGCTTTATCCCTTGGCTACTTGAATTGAAGACTCCAGCCGGGCAAGGAGAGCCTTATCTTTGGCACGTTGACATCGTCGGTGAGCTTGGCAAGAACCCCGATTACTCCAACAGTACGCTGCTCATAGACCTCCAGCCAAAGCAGACTGCAAGCGTTCTTTCTCTATACGAACTTACGGACGTTTGGGGGTACTCCTGCCACGGGTGGTCCCCGATTCTGCTACGCTTGGATGGACTCTTTGTGGACGAAGATCCTGCCCTGAATCAGCGTCAGGATTTCACTCGGAAAGACGTGGAAGTTGATGGCCCGATTTACGAGTTCCTGTACCTAGACGGCTCAGTGGAATGCGGGAAACTGACAGGCAGATGGAACGCGCCTCCGGTAAGTTCCACAAATGGGGCACTACTTTGGCCAGACGCCCTGAACTATTTCGTTCGATGTATCCGCACTCGCAGTCCAGAAATTCTGACTCAATAAGGCACCGACGGAATACGGCCCCCCACCAAACCCATCCGGCCTGTGGGGCCGGGTTATCCCATCCTTTCAGGGCAAACCAATATCTGGATGGCATCTTTCCCAAGGCGTTGCCTTGGGCTGAGGAATCACGCGCCGTTGGCGCTGGCGCGGCTTGCGTCCATCCTGTAAGGATGGAATCCCTCAGCCCAGGGTCGCGAGGCACGAGCCACCCTGGGTCTCTCCCCATGAACCTCCCCCTCTTCCGGCCTGCGGCCACCCTCTCCCCCGCTCCG
>CAIXUF010000370.1 GCA_903922535.1 Candidatus Hydrogenedentota bacterium | reverse complement strand
GCTCCGAACAGCGGGACATATTCGTGGAAGTCGCCGTTGCCTGCGACGACATCCAGTCTGTTTGCCCCAAAACCACCTGCCTGCACCTTGGCTTGGCCTGATTGGGCCGTTGATGTTCCGGCGGTCAGGCCCAAGAGCAAGGACGATTCTGACTCTCTCCGTTCGGGTGAGGATTGACGGGGTTCATTGGGTTGTTAAGTCGCTTTCGTCCCTTGCCTTGGAAAAGGAGACGCAAGTCTCAACGGCCCTTTCCAGGTTCAGCGCCATTTGGGACGCTTCTTGATTGTTCTTGACCAAGGCCGTCGGAACACCGGCGATTCAGGACTGACGGACTTTTTCCCTCGGAAGCAGGGTTGGCCGTGGCAGAAACGGTACCGACCGCTTTGGGCCTTAACTTGGCGCCATTCGTTGCAGCCCCCCGGCTACCCTTTGGTGTCAAACAAGCCGCGGGGCTGGGGTGCCTGGGCCTCCCTGGGGCGGGTGTCGAGAACAGGGGCGTTCAGCACTTTGATGGGGCCTTCGCGGTGACCCGACAGCCAATCGGCCAACTGTTCGATGCCCTGCGCGGCGGATTCGCGCACCGGCAGCCACAGGTGGGCCGCCGCTTCATGCACCACGGCCGCGTTGTTCGCGTAGGTCCATTCGACGAGTTCGAAATCGCGGCCTACGACGCGCCCCGCGCGCCGGGCGCCCTCGCGCAATCCCTGGCCGTTCTCCGTGCCGCTTGCATCCACCAGCGCCGTGACCATGGGGTTGGCCAGCAGTTCCTGGACCCCCGCGGCAAAGCCCTCATTGTCAAACCCCACGAACCGGACAAGTTCCGTGTCATAGTCAATGCCCGCGTTTTCAAGTGCGCGGCGGTGGCCGCGCATACGCTCGACGCCGGGCTGGAATCCGGCAAATCCGCCGAGCATCGCGATGCGGCGGTGGCCGCGGCCAATGAGAAATTCCGCGCTCAGACGGGCACCCTCCTCATAGTCCACCGTGGCACTGCTGCATTCAGGCAGGCTGTCGAGGCGTCCCAGCGCCAGATAGGGGACCCCGCTCTTGTGGATGCGCCCAATCACCTGGTCATCGGCGCGCAGGGGGCCCGCGATCACGCAGGCCTTGAACAGTTGCTGCCAGATGCCCCTGCCGTAGTCATAGCCCTCTTCGGTGGCGAAGGGGTTCAGGTCAAACGACAGAAACTCGCCACGGGAACCGAAGGTGTCATACAGGTAGGTGAACAGCCAAATCAGGAAGCCCTGGCTGACCGGCACCTCTTCCGCGGGCGCGGGAACGGTGACCCCAATGCAGGCGTTCTGATGGCTGCGCAGCGACCGGGCGCCGATGTGGGGCTGATAGCCCACCTCCTCCATCAGGCGGAGAATGCGCGTCCGCAGCTCCGGTCCCACACCGTTCTTGTGATTGAGAACACGGCTAACCGTTTTGGCCGAGACCCCCGTTTCACGCGCTATGTCATGTATGGTCCAGTGTGACTTTCCATTGGCATTGTTCAACATGCACCTTCTCTCCATGATACTGTCGGTCCGGTTCTTCCATGAACTGTTTCTTTGACACGCCGCTTCGGGTAACCGATAACGTTATTCTAATAATACGATTTTTTTAGCCATCCGTCAAGTTACTCGGGGTGTGGTTGCCCGGACTGCCACGTTTTTCCTTGACTCCAACGCCGTTTTTGGCCTAAAATACGGGGATGTCTGGGTTCCCCCGCGACAGGCACGGCCCAATTGGACTCTTGACACAAACCGCGGGCTTTGTGGTAAGCTTAACTAGTGCCATCGATTACCCAAATGGCACAGCCAGACTTCGCCGAGTCCAGGCGACGGTACGGAACACGTGGGTAAAA
The DNA here is from genome assembly GCA_903922535.1 of Candidatus Hydrogenedentota bacterium. The sequence goes on along the minus strand of CAIXUF010000370.1, from coordinate 1,656 downwards.
AGGAATGAAAACGTATGAAGAGACGTGGTTTCACCCTGATCGAACTGCTCGTGGTGATCGCGATCATCGGCATTTTGGCAGCCATTCTGCTGCCGGCCCTTGCCCGCGCCCGCGAAGCCGCACGCCGGTCCTCCTGCATGAACAATCTCAAGCAGTGGGGCCTTGTACTGAAGATGTACTCGAACGAGGCCAAGGGCAGTTTCCCGACCATGCAGATTGGCGCCTGGCCGGGGCTGGACGGGAAGATTCATGGCGCCATCGACGTCGGCCCAAATGTATTCACACTTTATCCGGAATATTTGACTGACCCGATGATTGCATTCTGCCCGTCCTCCGCGGGGCTGAGCGACAGCATGGCAAAGGCCAAACAGGGGCCGAACAAGACTTGGTGCTTTGGCTACTCAGCCAAGGGCGGCGGTGATTGCGGCCGCGCCATCGACAACAGTTATTCCTATATCGGCTGGATGATGGACAACACGACCCTGACCTCGCCGATTACCTCCATGCCCTTCTACGGCACGCTGGGGCCGCTGCTGGGCGGCGTCACCGTTCCCGCGACCGCCATGGGGCCGGATCAGTTTGGCGCCGTGCTCAACTACCTCATCGATCTCGGTGCCCTTGCGCCGTATATTGCGGGCACGGCCACAGGCACCTATCCCAAGGCGGATCAGGACTGCACGGTCACGGCCGGTCTCGGCAATGCCGGCGGCAGCACGGTCTACCGCCTCAAGGACGGCATTGAGCGCTTCCTCATCACGGACGTGAACAACGCGGGCTCCTCGAATCTCTCGCAGAGTTCCGTGTGGATCATGTTCGACATGCTTGCCACCAACCCGCAGGCGTTCAACCACATCCCCGGCGGCTCGAACGTTCTGTACATGGACGGCCATGTCGAGTTCCTGAAGTACGACAACAGCCTGACCGGCGTGGCGCCGGCCAACCGCCCGATGGCCGAGTTGGTGGGCGTGCTTACCAGCAGCTAAGTTCAATTTTCCCGCGAACCTTAACCGGCGGGACGCATGGTGCGTCCCGCCGGTTCTTTCTTTTGCGCCGGACGGGGAACTCTCCAGCAGACTGCGCAGGCCTGTTCGTGTGCGCCGCGGGGGACGCTTGAACCGGAAACGGCAGTTGCGCCGACCATGACCGCATTCTGGTGATGGGCTCCATGGACCCTATGGACGGAGCCCGCCGGGTGATTCTGGTACAGGGTCTGTTTCGTCCTAAAGTCCACAGAGTTAAGGACTTGGGCAAGGCGCCGCAAATCGGCCCCCGTCTATGGGATCAATACCTGCGGGGGACAACCGGGACGGCCATCCTGCGTGGAACGAAGACACGGCATTGGCGGCAGGCTGAACCGCCCGTACCCGCCGCTTTGGACCTGGAAACGGCAGGTGAGACTTGCGCCCCTCCTCCAAGGCAAGGGACAAAAAGCGACTCAAAGGACCCTGTCAACCCTCATCCCAATGGAGAGGGTCAAGTTCGTCCTTTACATCCCTTAAGTCATGTTCGTTCTTACTCTTAGGGCTAACGGCCGGAACATCAATTACTCTTCTTGGGTTGAACTGTCATGCGCTTCTCGTGCCAGTCAAACGACACATGCCGTGCCGCGGTGGGATCACAGCGGCACGGCATGGTTCTTGTTTCGATTCCGGCTCG
>CAIXUF010000369.1 GCA_903922535.1 Candidatus Hydrogenedentota bacterium | reverse complement strand
GTCGCCGTAGCCGATGACGATGTGGTTTGACATGTGCGAGGCCATCAATTCGTTGCGGCCGTAGCCGGGGATGTGCACGTTCGCGATGGGCCAGGTGGGGGTGGTGCGGTCCATGCGATCCTTAAGCTCGGCCTCGGGAAGCTCGACCACCTCGCCGGTGCCGCAGTCCACGCCCAGTTCGCCGTAGGCCTCCCAGCAGCGGGCCCAGGTGATGGTGCCGGGCTTGGACACGCCCGAGCAGGTGCCGCCGCCGAGCGGGAAGTACATCGTGGACTGGCGGTACACGTGCGTCTTCTTCCATCCGCCGAAGTGGGCGGGCGGCGCGGCGCCGGAAATGAGGAACACCCAGACGAACTTGCCTTCGAATTCACGGCCCCAGCGCACGTCGTGCAGCGTGGTTTCGGTGGGCATCTTCTTCTTCGCGTAGATTTCCTTCATCAGCAACTGGGGCACGCCCGCGCCGATGTCGCCCTCGTTGAAGTGGGGGATGGCCTCGCCCTCGAACACGACTTTCTTGGTTTCGGGGTCGCGCACCGCCGGACGATCCTCGTTGTTCAGCATGCCCTCGACGAGGTCCGAGGCTGGCACGCAGCGGACGAGGCCGAGCTGGTAGGGGATGCCGATGGCGCTGAGTCCGTAGCGGGCCATGAAGCGGCAGGCCGCGACATACATCTTCATCTGCGTCAGCACCTGCTCGGGGGTGAGTTCGGTGAACTTGTTGACGCCGAAGTGGAACGTGGTACCCTTCTTGAGCAGCCAGTCGAAGATCTTCTGGGCCTCCTCGTCGCTGACAAGGTTCATCTCGGCCACCAGGTCGCTCTGGTTCAGGTATTCAATCGGCAGGCCGATGGCACCCAGCTTGGCCGGGTCCATGACCGCGTTCAGCATGCCCATGCAGCCCGGGTCGAACTGGCCCATGATGCGGCGTTCGGCCTTGATTTGGGCGGCAAGCGCCGCGCCGAACTGCTCGGCCCCGGCGTTTAGTTTCAGCTTGGCGGCGTCGGTCACGTGCGCCATGGAGTGCTTGACCGTTCCCGTCTTGCACCATTCGCCGAGTTTGGCCATGAAGTCCGGGTCCGCGCTGAACGACTCGGTCCACAGCCGCGAATGCTTGACGTTCAGCCGGTCCAGCGACGCCGAATGGTTCAGCAGCGCCACCAGTCCCGGCCAGGTGCCGTCGAAATTGGCCAGCATCAGGATGGGGCCGCGATGGGTCTGCAGCGGCCCGCACACGTGATGGGCATAGGCCCAAATGTTCAGGACGACGATGACCGGCGCTTCCGGATCGATTTTGCGGAAGGCTGCCGTGCCCTCGCACTGCCTGGTCAGGAAACCGTGTTTGCGTTTGGCGTCGTATTCCGGCAGGGAAACGCTGTCCCAGCCGAGTTTCTTCAGCGCCTTCTTGACCTGCGCCAGCGTGGACGACTGCAGCGGCCAGCCCGCAGTGCAGGCCGGCTCGCGCATGTCACCGTTCGAGACCAGATATACCGTGTTGTTCTTTGCCATGGCTCACAAATCCCCGTCTTGGTTGAGCGCCCGGTACGGGCGCGTGCAGAACGATACTGGGTGCATTGTATGCACTGAATTGGCCGGGGTCAATTCCGGTGACGCGGGGAGGGTGGGGAATGGGAGTTGGGGGAAGTATGGGCGTAAGGGGAAGGATCGGATTTGTCGGCGCAAAAGGTCGCCTTCCGTGCCGCACGAATCCCATTCCTCCCATACCCCCCCATGTTTCTTCAGCCTTCTCCTGATTGCGTCACGGATGCGGCTCCTATAGAATACCGTTCGTTTAAGACGCAGCAACGCAGCAAAGGACACCCCGTTTCATGGACTACATCCGCCTCGCCATCGACATTGTTCTGCACTTGGACAAATACCTCAGCACGATTATCGAGAACTACGGATCGCTTACCTATCTGCTGCTGTTCGTGATCGTGTTCTGCGAGACGGGACTGGTGGTCACACCCTTCCTGCCTGGTGACTCGCTGTTGTTTGCCGCGGGCGTGTTTGCCTCAATGGGCAAACTCAACGTGGCGGGCATCATCGTCATGCTTTGTGCGGCGGCCATTTTGGGCGACACCATCAATTACGCCGTCGGGCGCTTTCTCGGCCCGCGCATCTTCCGGGGCGAGAACGTGCGGTTTCTCAACAAGAAGCATCTGGACCGGACGCACGAGTTCTTTGAACGCTACGGTTCGGAAACGATCATCATTGCGCGGTTCGTGCCCATCGTGCGCACCTTCGCGCCCTTCGTGGCGGGCATGGGCAGCATGAGCTATCCGAAATTTCTCACGTACAACGTGCTTGGCGGCATACTCTGGGTGAACCTGCTCACGCTGGGCGGCTATATGTTTGCCAACGCCCCCGTCGTGCGCGACCACTTCTCCTTTGTCGTCATGGCGATCATCATCATCTCGCTGCTGCCGGGCGTCTATGAGTTCATGCGCCAGCGCAAACTTGCAAAGAAGAATGCCGGGAAATAGCTCGGGAGTCCGGTTTCAACCTTCAGGGATGGGTGGAGAGCATATGAGCACAGCGGCATACCAGGGACAGTTGATCAGCGATTCCGGCCGACGGCTGCCGTCCAGCTACAAATGGGCCATCGTGGCGATGCTGTGGTGCATCACTTTTTTCAACTACGCGGACCACAATGCGTTGAACGCGAACATGCCGCTGATCAAGGCCGAGTTCGGGCTGGACAAGACCACGGGCGGCATGCTGGGGGCGGCCTTTGGCTACACCTACGGAATTTGCGCCCTGTTTGCAGGGTTCACGGTGGACCGGGTGCGCCGCAAGACGGCGGTTCTGGTCGGCCTGCTCGTCTGGAGCGCCATCTGCATGGGCACGGCCGCCGCGCACAGCTTCTGGATGCTGTTTGCCTTTCTTGCACTGGAGGGTTTGGGCGAAGCCTTCTATTTCCCCGCCGCCATGTCCATGATGAGCGATTATCACGGCAAGGCGACGCGGTCCAAAGCAATGAGCATTAACCAGACCAGCGTCTATTTTGGCACCATCGGCGGCGCCTTCCTTGCCGGTTATTTGGGCAAGGAGCATGGCTGGCGCAATCCGTTCCTTGTGTTTGGCGCCATGGGAGTCGTTCTCGCCCTCGTGCTGTGGCGGTTCCTGCATGAACCGCCGCGCGGCGCGGCGGACCGGACGGACACGGGCGTGGACGGGGAGACGGACCCGCATCTGGTGAAGCATATTTCGACCGAACCAGCCGACACCACGCCTTTTTTCAACCTGACAGGCGTTTTGGGCTTGCTGCTGCTGGCATCGGGCTTGGTTCTGCTGGCCAACACAGTGAGGACGATCAAGGACGACCCGACCATCGCGGAGACTATCAGGGCGTATGTTCCTTTTGCGCTGATGACACTGTTTGGACTGGTGTTCAGCGTGCTGCGCTGGCTGCGCAAGGACCGGGAGTTCTGGAGCTTTTTCCGCGTGTTCATGTGCACCCCGACTGCCGTGCTGCTGCTGCTCGCCTTCCTGTGCGCCAATTCGGTGGCGACCATCATACTGGTTTGGATGCCCACCTTCGTGTTCGAGACGGTCTATGCCAAAGATGTGGCGATGCTGGCCGTTGCAAGCGCCTTTGCCACGATGCCGCTGCAGTTGGCCAGCATGGTCGGCAGTCCGGGCGGCGGGGCGCTGGCGGACTATCTGCGCGCGCGCACCCCGCGCGGGCGCATTGTTGTGCAGATGCTCGGCGT
>CAIXUF010000368.1 GCA_903922535.1 Candidatus Hydrogenedentota bacterium | reverse complement strand
CCTGGGTTGGCTGAAAGCGATGTCGCTCAACGGCTATGGACCGGCATGTGGTCGGAAACCAACGGCGTCAGAACCGTCCGCACCGCCCATTCCACCAGGATTGACGCGCCTGTCTCCGTCACTAAAGAGATTTCTGGACCTTTTCGACGTTGATCCGTGTCTTGTGGAAGCGGCGGCTGAGACCAGTCCGGAAATGGAAGAAACGCCGGAGATCGACTTCCGCCCGTTGCTGGCGCAGCTTTCCCGGAAGGAGTGCGATGGTTATCTCTGCCGCGTAGCGCACGGCGACTCAACGGCTGGCATGGAATTGAAGAAGCGTCTTCATGCCCTCTTGCCCCGCCAGCCAGCCAAGCCGGCAACTCGACGGTCAATCCGTGAACTGCTGACCCGAGCCGAGGCGATCAAGACTGAGCGCAAGCGGCGCCAGAAGGAGGAATCACGCAAGAAGCACGAGGCGGAGATGAACGCTTTGGCCAAACGTGAGACAGAGACATGGCAGGAGGTCGAATCCCTGGTGGAACTGAAACAATCCAAGCACTACGACGCGGCGGTTCAGTTGCTGGCCAAACTGAAGGAACTGTCCGAACGCCGGGGTTCACAGGCGGATTATCAGAAGAGAGTGGGGAACCTTTGCGTGCAATACAAGAGCCGTTCCGCACTCCAGCACCGCGTTCGGGAGGCGAAACTGCTTGGCTGAACATGGACAGAACGTGCCGAATCGTCTGACCGACCAAGAGTCAGCGACGATTCTCCATGCCCTCTTGAAACGGCATGCCTCCCTCATGGCGGAGGCCGAGAAACTGGCTGCCAAACTCATGAAGACTTCGTCCAGTTTGGATATCGCGGCGTCAGTCTTCGAGGCGGTGACATCGCTTGACCTCCAGGACTTGAACGGGCGGGCAGGCGCAACGCCCGGAGGCTATGTTGAGCCGACGGACGCCGCGTGGGAATTGCTTGAGGAGGCGGTTGAGGATTTCCTTGCCGACATGAGACGACGGGCGGAACTCGGCTTGACGGATGCGGCGGACATGATGTGCCGCGGGATTGTTGCCGGACTGTACCAGGCAAAGGATAAGGACTCTGACGGTCCGCTGGGGTGGGCACCCGACTTCCCCGCCGAGGAGGCATGTCATGCTGTGGCGGAACTCTTGCGCGCCTGCCCCGGGCAAACGAGAACTGCGGTCCGCACCCGCATTCTGGATGCCCTTGCGGCAGACGTCCCGGATTGGGCCGCGATGCTCAACCACACCGCAACGAAGGCGCCCTGAAGGCTGCCGAGGGCGGGCGGCGCATATGGAATTGTTTTTCCAACATTTTTCCAACAAAAAAACTTGCAGCTATGTGCAGCTACTTGCAGCTATGTGCAGGAAGTCGGAGGCGGAAGCGGATGCCATGCAGCTACTTGCAGGTACTGGCATCTCTGTGCAGCAAGTTCGGTCGGATTTCGAGTCATGTGCATTCAACCGGACTCTGCCACCCCTCCGGTGTCGATTCGCAACGAAACGTGGCCTACGATACGGAAATGGGCGAGGGAAGTCAACGGCCAGGACCTTGACGAAAAGGAGCCTTGCATCCGACGCTGCTGACTGCCACATTGTCCCCCGATGTTGGCGGGCGCCCGGCCGGGGCCCTGTCCGCCGATCCGGGTTCCGGCATGGAGGTTAGAAAATGAAACAATCCAATTGACAAACGCCCCTTGGCGAAGTCATACTAATATTTAATATGCATTTTTTTCCGTCGCGGAGGCGAGGGGGTTCGCGCGAAACGGAACGGCGTAAGCCGGGGGTGCGGTGGCGAGTAAAACCGCGGTATGTTCGCGATGGGG
>CAIXUF010000367.1 GCA_903922535.1 Candidatus Hydrogenedentota bacterium | reverse complement strand
TTCTTCATCAGTTCATCGCTGATGAACGACTGGTTGGCGAAGATCGCGCCGAACAGGTTGCCGACGATCAGGCCGACGGCGAGGATGATCCCCTGCCGGATATTGACATTTCCGGCGCGGTAGTAGACCACCGCGGCGAGAATGCCGATGGGGAAGATCTGGGCAATGATGGAGGTGCCGGTGGAGAGCTTTTGGCTCATGCCGAGCAGCAGGACCATGGCGGGAACCATGATGGCGCCGCCGCCGATGCCGAACATGCCCCCGGCGATGCCGGCGGCCAAACCGATAAGCAAAACTTGCCAGGCCATTTCCATTGCATCTACTCCTCAAGAACAGTGTATGCTGTTGGCGTGAATTCCGCGTGTAGTGAATCACGGAGCCGTCGGCGCATTCAAGCGGCGGCGGCGCGCACGGGCGAATCTTCGGGTCGAGGGGCTTTGAGCATGGCAGATTATTCGGCATACGACGGGCGATACAGGATGGTGCCGGAACAGGCCGGGGCGCTGGACGGACTTCTTCTGCATTATGTCCGGGACTTCATCGCGGTGGAGCGCAAATCCGAGGAACTGCTGCGCGAACTGCTGCGTCGCGGCCAATACCGAATCCTCACCGTGCGCTTGCAGGAAACGGGCGCGTGCGCGGCCTACCTTATGGGCTATCCGGTGGAAGGGGACCGGTACTTCTTTCTCGACTTCTTCGCGGTCGATCCCGCCTTTCGCGGAGGCGGACTGGGCGCATGGACGCTGCGCACTCTGGCGGGGCTGCTCGGCGTGGACGGACTCTTCTTCGAACTGGAGATTCCCGGCGAGGATGCGCCGCCGTATGACCAGAGTGTTCGGCGCATTGCCTTCTACGAGCGTCTTGGCGCACACCGACTGCCGGTGGAGTACGGGTTGTTGCTGGGTGACGGCAGCCTGTTCCCGATGCATTTCTATTATCTGCCGTTCGTCGCCGGAATGCCTGACCGGGCTTCGGTGAAAGAGGCCATTGCTGTCACCTTCGATTACACCTACGGGGTGATGCCCGCCGCCTACCCGGGGTGGCGGCAGACACTGGCGGACATTCTCGGGACGGTCGGGTAAAGCGGGCTATTTGCGCAGGTTCTCGAACCAGACGGGACCGCCCCACTTGCCGGTCACTACGACGTCCACGTCGCCGTCGCCGTCCAGATCCGTCGCCACCAGATTCAAACCGGACCCGATGCGCTCATTGTAGGAAATGACGTGCGGTGTCCAGGTGATTTCGGGCTTTCTTGATATATGGTACCAGTAGAGGCCCAAGAGATCCGTCTCTCCGGGGTCACCGCCATTATGGGCCATGAACCGCTTGCCGGCGACCAGTTCCAGATCCCCGTCGCCGTCCAGATCGGCCAGCGCAAGGCTGTGCGCCTGCGACCAGGAGTTATCGATCGTGTGGCGCTTCCAGGTTGTCTTGCCGTCCTTCTTTCCCTGCTCGTACCAGAAAATCCCGTAGTTGTCGGCACTGCCGGCGATGATGTCGGGCAGTCCATCCTTGTTGACATCGCACACCAGGATGGCTCCGGTGTGGCCCGTCGTGCCTTCCGTCTTTCCGCCGATCGCCCAGGGGTGCTCCTTCCATACTCCCTTGCGCGGGTCGGCGGGAGCCTCAAACCACGCATCCGGCCGAAGCACGTCGGGGCGTCCGTCGCCGTTGACGTCGCCGCAGCCCACGCCCCGGGTCATGACCTTCTCCGAAATGACATGCTTGACGAGGCCGCGTTTGCCGTCGGGCAGCGTGCCCGCCTCATACCAGCACGTGCCGTCACCGGCGGGCAGTATTTCAAGCGGCTTGCCGTCGCCGTCCACGTCCCGCAGTTCGCCGCATTCATAGTTGACGTTTTCTTCGACGAGTGTGCGGACCCATGGGTTGCCAAATTTCCCCGAGTTTCTGAGCCACTCCAACTTCTTGCCGCAACCGGAGGTGATGACCACGTCGGGCAGTCCGTCGCCGTCCACATCGAGCGGCACGTTCATCGTGTCCGAGCTGTAGCCCTTGCCGTCCTCGCCAACCTCGCCCTCCACGTCGCATATCTTCACCGCCCTGAAGTCGGGCGCGAGATAGACGTGGGGCAGCGCCACAATGTCAAGCTTGCCGTCGCTGTTGAAATCGGCCACGCAGCAGGCCTCGCCCCGGTAATTCATAATGAGGTGCTTGCGAAAGGTCGTTTCCGGCGCGGCGGGCTCTTCCTCTGCCAGTGCCTGCGAAACGGCCGTGGTTCCCGTCATCGCCGCCGTTCCCGCCCCGGCAACCGGCACACCGCCGACCGGCAGCACGTCGATTTTATGGGGAGTCGTGATGCGGAGGTTTTGTTTGGCGTCACTGTACATGCATTCATAAGCGCCGGAATCCGGCGCCGCGAGCGGATTAATGGACAGTAGCGGCGTGTTTGCGCCAGCAAGGCGCGGCGGATTCTCGCCGATGGGTTGGCCGTCTCTGAACCAGACATGGCCGGTGCCTTCCGGGGCGGTCAGGCGGACAGTCATGCCCTCTTCGACGGGGCCGTCCGGTTCGGAGCAAAGGGGGCTGTCGGCACCGTTCAGCCGGGCGTTCTGCCGGAGTTGGAGATTGAGCATGTCCAGCATCTGCCTGGCCATGGCGGGCTGCTGCGGGGCGAGGTTCACTGCCTCGCCGGGGTCTTGGGCAAGGTCGTAAAGTTCCACCGTGCCGGTTCGCCGACTGCAAATCACCTTCATGGACCCGAGCCGGGCCATGTGGAGATCGAGTGGATAGAATGTCTCGATCTTTGTGCAGGAAAACACCGGCCCCTGCGGGTCATGCGCCGCGAAGACGCTGCGCCCCTGCCAGGCGGGTTTTGCGGGCAGTCCCAGCAGCTCCGCCAGCGTGGGCAGCAGACCCACGGTGTTCACAAGATCATCCACGTTCGCCGGGGGCAGTCCCGGGGCTTTGATGATGAATGGCACGTGAACAAGCTGCTCGTAAACTGTAAACAGATGACCGAGGTAATTGTGCTCCCAGAAATGCTCGCCATGGTCGGCGAGCACAACAACGATAGTGTCCGGAAAGCGCCCAAGAATGTCTTCCAGCAGAATGCGCACCTGGTCGTCGGTGTAGCGTGCCGCGCCGTCATAAAACGTGCGGACCGCCTCCTTTCCCACGTCGGTAAGGATGGGGTTTCCGAGGGTCGGCGTCAAGCCCATGACATCGCGAAAATGATCGAAGAGACCGGCATCGGGTGCCGTCACGCCCAAGACCTGGCGTATATGAGCAAAGAAATAGGGCATGAAATCCTCGACGATGAGCACCTCGGTAAGCTGCAGCGCGGGATCGGGATAACCAAGGAGGGTTTGGTAGCTTGGGGGCGGCGTGTAGGGCAGGTGCGTGTCAAGGTAGTGGGCGTAGAGAAAGAACGGCTGGTCCAAAGACTGGGTGGCCGCCAGCGCCTGCGCGGTGACCGTCTCGGCGGCTCCCTTGGCCGGGACCATGCTGTATTGGTCGAAGCCCGTGCTAAAGCCCCATTCGGGCGTGAGGTTGGGGTTGGTCTGGATACCGATGGTGGTGTATCCGGCCTCTTTGAAGTAGGTCGCCATCGACTGATGGTTTGGAGGGAACGGTCCATTATCGCTGAACGTTCCGTGCGTGTCGACATACTGGGATGTGAAGATGGATGTCATTGCGGGAAGGGTGGATGACGCAGGGGTTACCGCGTTCCTGAAATGCACCGCCGGCAGACCGCTCAAATAGGGCATCAGGGGCACACCGTTGCGGGTTCCTTCGATACAGTCCGCGCGCAATGCGTCGATGAGGACGAACACGACGTTCTTCTTTGCCTCGGCATGCGCCGGAACAATGCACGTGAACCCCATAATCACCAACAGTGCAATCCCTGGAGTCTTAATGCTGCCCATTTGCCGTTCTTCCTTTGTCGTTCTTGAGAGTACCGAGTTCTCAGACCGCCTATGTTCTTCCTGAGTCGGCTTAGTCTTACACAACTCGATGGCGAGAGTCACCCATTCCTGGGTAAATTCTTTGAACTTCTTGTGGTTGGCCAGTTGTGCCTTGACTGCCTTGGGCGTTCCTGGGGGACGTATTCGGTCCGCCCCTCTCCGAGGTGCGTGCAGCTTGACTGGCAGTACTGTCCGCCCCAGCTTCGGGTTTGCGTCGACAGCGAGCCGGGGCGCGTGCTGGCCGGCGACGGCATCAAGGTCGCCAAGGCCGGCAAGAAAATGCCGGGAGTCAAGCGGATACACCAGGAGTCCGAATCGAACATCAAGCCCGGGCACATCCTGGGGCATTCATGCCAGGCGGTGGCCGTCCTGGCCAGGGGCCTGCCCAGCGTCGTCGCCCTGCCGCTGGCGGCCCGCATCCACGAGGGCGCGGTCTTTTCTAACCGCGGCCACCGCACGCTATTGGACAAGATGATCGCCCTGAACTGGCCGCTGGGGGTTGACGCCCCCTGCCACTTCGTGGCTGACGCCTACTATGCGTCCTGCAAGATCGTCCTGCCCCTTTTGCGCATGGGGCACCACCTGGTCACCCGCGTGCGCAGCAACGCCGTCGTCTGGATGCCCGCGCCGCCCCCCGAGCGCCCAAAACGCGGACGGCCAAGGCGGTACGGGGAAAAAGTCCCGCTCAAGACCCTGTTCGACGACCCCGCCGCCATGCAGTCCATTGAAAGCCCCGTATACGGCGAGGCCGGCGTGAGGCTGGCCGTGCGCGCCGCCGACCTTTTGTGGAGGGCCGTCGGAATCCTGGTCCGCTTCGTCGCCGTCATACACCCCACCCGCGGACGCCTGATCCTCATGACCACCGACCTTGCGCTGGAACCTCGCGACGTCATCCAACAGTACCGGTGCCGCTTCAAGATCGAAGTCAGTTTCAAAAGCGCCCTGCACACCGACGGCGCCTTCCTGCACCACTTCTGGATGGCAAAATGACGTCCATCGGCCGAAAGGCGAAAAAGCAGCACCTGCACCGAAAACCCGCAGGGTGCCGCGACACCGTCCGCAGAAAGATGGACGCCTGCCAGCGCTTCATCCAGCTCGGTCTCATCGCCCAGGGCGTCATGCTTGCCATCGCCACCACCGTTCCGGCCCTCGTGTGGAGTTCCTACGGTTCATGGATGCGCATCATCCGCCCAGGCAAGCTGCTTCTTCCACTGGCGCACCTGCGTCGGGTGAACCTTGTGCTCCGCGGCGATCTCGTTGACCGTCTGCGCCTCGCGCAGCGCGGCAAGCGCAACACGGGCTTTCTCGGTTCCGCTGAACACACGACGACTCTTTTTGCTCATGGCATACCCTTTCTCGCAGGCCTTGGGCCTCAGTATGCCATCTTATGCAACTGTCCAGAAAACCGGGTCCACCTCAGGGTGATAACGGTGATCACATACCAAGTCTTTCCCTTTTGTGTTAGACTCCATCCCAGTCCAGCCATTATTCCTCGCCTTTCCGTGTGTCGTGACTGGCACGATGTGATAACGTTTCTGGAAAAGAGTAACGTGTCAAAAAGGTGTCAATATGCTTGAAAAAATGCAATCTCAGTACATATTCACCATGCTTGGCCTGAACAAGTTTTACGGCCAGAAGCAGGTGCTCAAGGACGTCAATCTTTGCTTCTATCCCGGCGCCAAGATCGGCATCGTCGGCGAGAACGGCTCCGGCAAATCGACCGTGCTGCGCATCATGGCGGGTGTCGATCCCGAGTTTCAGGGGCGCGCCGAACTGTCGCGCGGCTACCGCGTCGGGTTTGTGCCGCAGGAGCCCGTGCTGGACCCGGACAAGACCGTGCGCGAAATGATTGAGGGCGCCTTCGGCGAGATCAGCGCGCTGCTGGCAGAGTTCAATGATTTGTCGACCAGCATGGGCGAGGTCATGGACGATGACGCAATGGCAAAGGCGCTTGACCGCATGGGCGAACTGCAGGACAAACTCGACGCGAAGGACGCGTGGAACCTGGACCAGCGGCTCAACCAGGCCAGCGAGGCGTTGTGCCTGCCCGAGGACGACCGGCTTGTGGGAACGCTCAGCGGCGGCGAAAAGCGGCGTGTGGCATTGTGCCGCGCACTGCTCGAACAGCCCGACCTGCTGCTGCTCGACGAGCCCACGAACCATCTCGACGCGGAGACCATTGACTGGCTTGAGGCGCAGTTGCGCGACTATCCCGGCACGGTAATCATCGTCACCCACGACCGCTACTTCCTCGACAACGTGACCAAGTGGATCCTCGAACTGGAGGGCACCCGCGGCATCCCCTGGGAAGGCAACTACTCGTCCTGGATCGAGCAGAAGCTGGCGGCCTTCGCCCAGCAGGAGCGCGGCGATTCGACGCGCGGACGCGCGCTGCGCCGCGAACTGGACTGGATTCGCATGAGCAACAAGGCCCGTCACGAGATGAGCCATGCGCGGCTCTCCCAGTACGAGCAGTTGGTGGCGCGCGAAAACGCCGCCGCCAAGGGCGACGGAGCGGTCATCCAGATAGCGCCCGGCCCGGCGCTCGGCGAGCAGGTCATAGAGTTTCAGAACGCCACAAAAAGCTTCGGTGATCAGACGCTTTTCGAGAAGCTCAATTTCATCGTGCCCAAGGCGGCGCTCATCGGCATCATCGGGCCCAACGGCACCGGCAAGACGACCATGCTGCGCATGATCACCGGCGCCGAACAGGCCGACGCGGGCAGGGTCGTCGTCGGCGCTTCGGTCAAGCTGTCCTATGTGGACCAGGAGCGCTCCGCGCTTGCCGGCGACGTCAGTCTGCTTGAGGAGGTGGGCGGCGGGCTCGACGAGATTGAACTGGGCAAGCAGCGCATCCCCATCCGCAAGTACCTCAGCCAGTTCGGATTCCGCGGTGCCGACCAGCAGAAGACCGCCGGCCAGCTCTCCGGCGGCGAGCGCAACCGCTGCAATCTCGCCAAGCTGCTCAAGGACGGCGGCAACGTCCTCATGCTCGACGAACCCACCAACGACCTCGACGTGAACACCCTGCGCCTGCTGGAAGAGGCGCTGTTGGAGTTCAGCGGCTGCGCGCTCGTCATCAGCCACGACCGTTTCTTCCTCGACCGCATCTGCACGCACCTCCTGGTTTTCGAGGGTGAGGGCAGTGTGCGCTGGTTCCAGGGCAACTACTCCGAATACGAGGAATGGCGTCTGCGCGAACTTGGTTCGCGGCTGTTTGAAAACCGCCGCGCACGGTACCGCAAGCTGGTGAAATAGACCGCCGCAGGTCCGGGTTACGCGGTATAATGGGCCAAGAGACAAGGATATCGGCCATGAACGACCTCCTGGCTAGAATTTCAATCGACCCGAATGTGTGTTTCGGGAAACCCTGCATCCGCGGGACGCGGATATGGGTCTCTATGATTCTCGACATGCTGGCCGACGGCATGACGACGGATCAGGTTATTGCCGAATATCCGCAATTGGCCGCCGAGGATGTTCTTGCCGCCCTCGCGTACGCGGCGGAAATGACCCGCGGACACTACGTTGACATGCCCGCCCAAATCGCCCCATGAAAGACAAACTGGACGAGAACCTGGGCAAGAGCATTTATGGTTTGTTTATGGCGGCCGGGCATGACACTCACACGGTGGCGCAGGAATCCCTCACTGGAGCCGCAGACCAGCAGATCTATGCGCAATGCATCGCTGAACAAAGGTGTTTGGTGACCTTGGAACTGGATTTTTCCAATCCGATCCGCGTTGATCCAACCCGGTGCGGGATAATCATCATTCGTCAGCCACGGGGGCATTCCACCGCAAATTTTGCCGACAAGGTTCGAAACCTGCTTTCCGCCATTCGGGAATCTGATCCGCAAGGCAAGCTTTGGATCGTTGAAGAAACCCGGATTCGCATTCATCAGTCAATGCGTGAAGAATAGGCCACGTTCTGGGTTTTCGCGCGGCATTGGGCGCTGCGCACCATTCTGAGAGGGCATGTATGATGATCAGGGCTCTGTCGTTTGTGTCGGTGATCTTGATCGGAACCGCGGCTTGGGCGGGAACCGGTCTGGCCGGGTTCAACGTCCGCGACCATGGCGCGAAGGGGGACGGCACGGCCAAGGAGACCGCCGCCGCGCAGAAGGCCATCGACGCCTGCTCTGAAAAGGGCGGAGGCACGGTGCTGTTTCCGGCGGGCACGTACTTGTGTGGCAGCATCCACCTGCGGAGCAACGTGACGCTGCGGTTGGAGGCGGGCGCAACGATTCTGGGCAGCAAGGACGGGACAGACTACGACAAGATCGAGAAGCTCGACTTCAAAAACGCGTCCGACGCGGAAACTTCCTTCTTCCACAACGCGCTGATTTGGGGCGAGGATGTGGAGCGCATAGCCATTGTGGGCGAGGGCGTCATTGATTCCAATCGCGAAAAGCGCCATGGGCCGAAAGCCATCGCACTCAAGCGCTGCAAGTATGTTGACATCAAGGGTGTGCGCCTCCAGAACTGCCCCAACTACAACATCAGCCTGCTCGGCACGGACTTCGTCAACATCGACGGCGTCACCATTCTCAACGGTCACGCCGACGGCATTGATCCTGACTCGTGCCGCAACGTGCGCATTGCCAACTGCCACATCGAGTCCTGGGACGACGCGATTGTGCCCAAGAGCAGCTTCTCACTGGGCGAGCGGCGCTCCTGCGAAAACATCACGGTCACCAACTGTTATCTGGCCACCGGCTGCAACTGCTTCAAACTGGGCACGGAATCGGGCGGCGACTTCAAGCACATCACCGTGGGCAACTGCGTGATGGCCAGTCTTCCCGGCGACCGGCCCGCGTTGGGCGGCGTGGCGCTGGAGTCCGTGGACGGCGCCAACATCGACGGGGTGGCCGTGTCCAACCTGTCCATGCACGACGTGTCCACGCCGGTCTTTATCCGCCTGGGCAACCGGGGCCGCGACATGGCCACCCCGGTTCCGGGCTCGCTGAAGAATGTGGTGATCGACAACATCGTTGCCACGGGCGCGTCGAACACCTGCACGATCACGGGCATCCCCGGGGCGCGCGTGGACGGCGTGAGCTTGTCCAACATTCGCATCCGGTTCAAGGGTGGTTGCGCGTGGCGCCCGGCGGGCGAGCCCATGCCGGAGTGTGAGGCCGAATACCCCGACACCGACATGTTCACCGCGCTGCCCGCCTACGGCATGTATGTGCGCCACACCGACAACCTGGTGCTGCACAACGTGCAACTGCTGTTTGACGACGGCTTCTGGCGGGTCGCCACGCGCGAGGATCGCAGGGTGGAATGGCCCGCCGATGGCGGCGCGCCCACGCCCTCCGCGCCCGGCCAGCCAGGCCCGGCGCTGATATGTGACGATGTCAGCGGACTGAACATCGACATGCTCCAGACGCGCGCCGCGCCCGAGGGCGGGCCGGTGCTGCGCTTCGTGAACGTGCGCGATGCGCTGCTGCGCGGCAGCTTCGCGCCGGAGGGTGCAAAGACCTTCCTTGAGGTGTCTGGCGAGTCCACGAAACGCATCCGCCTGGGAGGCAACGTGCTGGACAGCGCCGAGAAGGCGGTGGCGGTCGTCGGCGTGGATGAAAAAGAAGTCGTGGTGCGCTGAACACCCTGATACGAAAGAACAAGAAGGCAGCCCCCGTGATGGGGACTGCCTTCCTTAATTAGCCTTCTTTAATCAGAAAACCATGTTATCTTCATTGCGAGCGCAGCGAAG
>CAIXUF010000366.1 GCA_903922535.1 Candidatus Hydrogenedentota bacterium | reverse complement strand
GCCGCGAAAATGGGCTATTTCGCAAATGCCTCATTTTCTTCGCATCGGCGGCCGTGTTTCCCCTAAGTGCCTTGGCAAACCCCATTCCGATTGGCACCATCGCAGAATTACAAAAGATAGGCAATGATCTCGCATTTCCACTGGATGGCAACTATGTGCTCACACAGGATATCGACGCTTCAGCTACGGCGACATGGAATGACCACAAGGGGTTCGCGCCAATCGGCAATAACAGCACTCCATTCATGGGCGGATTTGATGGACAAGGGCATGTCATCACCAGCCTGACTATGAGTAATGGCTCGCCTGATAATGGAGCGTGGTGTATGGGGCTGTTCTGCGTAGTGGGCTCCCGCGGCCAGGTGAAGAACGTCGGATTAACGGCGGTCGCGGGTACGCTCGCAGGAACGTTCACGGGAGGGGCCGGTTCTGTTGGCGCGCTGGTTGGCGCGAATACCGGCACCGTGACGGACTGCTACATGGCTGGGACGTTCACGGTCAAGGGCACGTTTCCGGGCAATGTTGCTTTTGGCAGACTGGTTGGCGGAAACGTCGGCGGTACGGTGACGAATTGCCACACGACCGGGACGTTCACGATCACGGGCTCGGTCTTGGGGAACGACTTTGCTGGCGGACTGGTCGGCGGGAATGTCAGTGGTACGGTAACGAACTGCTATTCGACCGGAACGATCACCGATACGGCCGCGGGTTCGCTCCTCGTCGGCGGACTGGTCGGCGACAACGCTGGCGGTACTGTGACGGACTGCTACAGCGCGGGTACGATCACGGGCCCAATCAGCGTTGGCGGGCTGGTCGCATTGAACGGACCCAACAACGACGGCGTTTTCGGCATGATCACTCAGTGTTACACGACGGGGGCGATCACAGGGAGTGGTAATGTTGGCGGACTGGTCGGCTGGAACTTCGGCACGGTAAGAAACTGCAACGCGACGGGAGCGGTTACGGACAAGGGTACGGGTGCAAATGATTATGTCGGCGGGCTGGTCGGCAGGAACAACGGCACTGTAACGAACTGCACCGCGGAGGGTGTATTCACGGGCGCGGATGGCTCTTTTGGCAGAGTGGTAGGCCATAATGAAGGCACGATTGTGCAATGTCATGCGACGGGAGCGGTCACGTGTAGTGACACAAGCGGTGATGTTGGCGGGCTGGTAGGCTCAAACTTTGGCACTGTTGCGCAATGTTGCGTGATCGGGGCGCTCACTATCACAGGTCCGGTCAGTTGGAGCGCCATCGTTGGCGGATTGGTGGGCTGGAACGACGGCACGGTGAAACAGTGCTGCGTGACAGGATCAATAACTGGAGTGGGAAATGTTGGCGGATTGGTGGGCTGGAACTTCGGCACGATTACACAGTGTTACGAGGCGGGCACCGTCAAGGGGGGCACACTAACAGATGATTATGTTGGTGGACTGGTTGGAAGCAACCACAAAGACAGCGGAAGTGCTGGGACGGTGACGAACTGTTACGCGACAGGTGCAGTTTCTGGGTTGGGCAGCAACTACCTTGGCGGGCTGGTTGGAGAGAACTCCGATGGTACGATTACGCAGTGTTACGCAACGGGAAGGGTCTCGTCCTCAAACACAGATAGCAAAGATACAACTTGTATTGGCGGATTGGTCGGTTGGAACAACGGTGGTATGGTAATTTCTTCGTATTGGGATATTGATACTTCGGAACAAACGGGAGCTGGTTGGACGGGAACCTACACGCCCCAGTTGACGCCGTTGACGGCGGGCGTGACTGGCGAATCCAATGCGTTGATGATGAGCCAGGCGAGTTTCGCGGATTGGGATTTTCAAAGCGTGTGGAAGATCGTTGAAGGCGGGACGTATCCGTGGTTACAGGCCTTCTTGCCTGTCATTCCCTCCAGCCAGACCGTTGGCGCGGACGCAGGCACGACTTCATTCAGCGTGTTGAATTTCTGGAGCGGCGCAATGGCCTGGTCTGCCTCGGTCACGGAGGGTGGAAGCTGGCTGTCCATTAGCTCCGGTGCGAGCGGCACGGACAGTGGCATGATCGCCATCTCCTATCCGCAAAACACCGGCGCCACTTCTCGCACGGGTACGATTCAGGTGATGGCCTCAGGAACAACCGGCTGGTCCTTAAGCGTCACCGTGACGCAGGCGGCCACGGTTCCCTCCCTGACCGGCATAACCCAGACTGCCGCTGAGGTTGCCATCACCACAGCGGGCCTGACGTTGGGCAACGTGGCGCAGCACTGTGATAACACGTTTGCGGCGGGGTTGGTCATAAGCCAGAATCCGGCCGTGGGCGGGTCCGTCGCAGCCGGTAGCGTGGTGGACCTGACGGTGTCCGCCGGTTCCTGTGGGGTAGAGGGTGAAGGAGCGGAGGGTGAAGGCGAGGGGGCGGAGGGAGAGAGAGAAGGGGAAGGAGAATCAACGGCCCTTGCACAGACATTGTATAACAACTTCTCGGCAGCCGACACCAATGGGGACGGAAACTTGAGCTTTGGCGAGGCGCATGCCTACGCACCCGGACTGACCGAAGCGGAGTTCAATAGCATCGATACCAACCACGACAGCGCAGTTTCTAATACGGAGCTGTCGGCGTATCTCGGCTTCAACCCCGGTTGCAATTGCAACCGTTCTAAACTAACTCTGGACGGCATTCAGAAACGCTTGGGTGATTTATTCCTTACGGGCCTTGCTCTCACCGGTTTGCTGGCCATCAATGTGCGTAGGCCTTAGATATGACAGATGGGAAATGAATGCACGCCATCTTTGCATTGCATTCAAGAAAGGTGGATTTATCATGACCGTCAGAGTCTTGCGAAATCTCGCGCCGACAGTCCTGTCCGTGTCGGTGTTTATACTTGCTGGATGTTCCGTGAAGGTTCCGAATGTAGTCGGCCTGACTCAGTCGGAAGCCTCCTCTGTACTCACGCGCACGAATCTGGCCAGGGGTGCGGTAACTGAACAGTGCAGCGACACCATGACTGCGGGACTGGTTATCAGTCAGGCTCCGGCAAGCTGGCTGGATGTGTCGTTTAGGAGCGCAGTGGCCCTGGTGGTATCAACCGGGTCGTGTGAGACCGAAGGTGAGGGGGAGGGGGAAGGTGAGGGTGAGGGTGAACCCTCCGTCCCCTTTATCGAAATGGTCTACGTTCCGGCGGGCACGTTCACGATGGGCCGTTCGGCCGTCGGAGACGATGCGGCATACCGCTTCGCAGACGAGGATCCGCAGCACCAGGTGACGCTGGGCGCGTACCAGATCGGGAAGTACGACGTGACGAACGCGCAATACTGCGCAGCGCTGAACTGGGCGCTGGCGCAGGGATACCTGAAGGATTCTGCGGGCGATACCTGGGCCGGAACGGACTCGGGCGACATCTACGCGGGCGGCAATCTGCAAATAATATTTTGGTTGACGGATAAGTTCTGCAGTATCCAATACTCCGGCGGGGCGTTCACGCCGCAGACGCGTGTCGGTCTGCCGGGGTCAACCAACTGCTCCCTGAACGCGCACCCGGTGGTGGATGTAACTTGGTATGGGGCCGTGGCGTTCTGTAACTGGCTGAGCCAGATGCGGGGACTGACGCTGTGCTACGACATGACGACGGAGAACTGGCCGCTGACGGTGGCGCCGCCGACTCCAGGCGGCTTCCGGCTTCCGACAGAGGCGGAGTGGGAGCGGGCGGCGGCGTGGGATCCAGCCGCCCCCGGCGGCCCGAAGCATTGGATCTATGGTCTCACTTCGGAAACGCTGTCGGGCAATAACCAGTGCAACAACCACGACTCCATTAATCCGCTTGGCATCAGGAACTTGCCTTTCACGTCGCCGGTGGGCTGGTTCAACGGGATAAACGTGAGTCCAAATGGGGACGTGACCACAAAGAACAGCGTCAGTCCGACAGGCTGCTACGACATGTGCGGGAACGTTTGGCAGTTTGTGCAGGACTGGTATGCGAACTACGGTGCAGATGCCCAGACGAACCCGGTGGGACCCGCCACGGGCTCTTACCGCGTTAATAGGGGCGGTAGTTGGATCGACTACAGTGACTACTGCCGTTCGGCGTTCCGCGGCTATGTCAGCGATCCGTCGTTCACGAACAACAACTTCGGGTTCCGCCTCGCCAAGTCTTAGTTCTTGGTTGTTCTTACGCCTGCTCTAGTGGCCCGGCCCGTATGACGGCTGGCCCTAATCCGCGCAAGGCGTCCTACTCCGCGGCAGACTGAAAATGAGCCGCTCTTGGACCGTAGGCCGTAGACCGCGATAAATCAAAGTTGTAGGCCAAGACGAGGTTATTTCACTCGCAGTAACAGCGTGGCGAGCGGCTCAGGGCTTGGCCGCTGTCTTGCCGTCGTCATCCTGGTACTTCTGGCCCGAAACCATCAGGTCCACTCGCGCGCGGAAGAACGCATCCTGAACCGTCGACAGCGACTTTGACGGAAGGTTGGATAATTTCACGATCCCCTCGTAGATCGACCACCGGTTCGCATTTTCGCTCATCACCAGCAGCGCGTTGCGGTCGCGCTCTTCCGATGTGGTGGCCTTTTTGTAATCCCGGCTGCGCAGGATCGCGATTAGCCCGTCCTTCTGCTCAATGGCAAATCCGGTGGAAAGCAGTTTTGCCAACAACGCCGCCCGGGCCGCGCGTGTTCGCACCGCCTGCTTAATCTCGGGCGTGTCCAGGGTCAGCCCGTTCTGGTTTGCCAGGACCAGTTCACGGTTCCCGTCCTTGACCGCCTTTTCAATGTCCTGGGCCGTCTTCTTCAGCGTGTCCGCGGGCACGTTCGCATAGTCCGGTGACCCGTGCCCGAAAATCGATGAAACGCTTGCGCAGCCGCAAAGCAGGGCGGTCGCCCCCAAAAGGACAACAGCAGCACGAAATTGAATCTTCTTCATGGTTTTCCTTCCCGGTTGTCGGCCATGACAACCCGGTTCTTGCCAAGTTCTTTGGCCTTGAGCAGCGCTTCATCCGCCGACCCGATCAGATCGTCGGTTGTGCGCATCCATTCTGGGTCAAATACGGCAACACCAATGCTGGCCGTCACGGAAACAAGTCCCGACCGTGTGACCACGGGCGTGTCACCAATGGCGGCGCACATGCGCTCCGCATAGGTGAACGCGCCGAATCTGCCCGTTTGGGGCAGAATAATCACAAACTCCTCGCCGCCAAACCGGGCGATCAAGTCGACCCGCCGGACGCATGCCTGCATCCGCGCCGAGATGTCCCTCAACACCGCGTCGCCGGTCAGATGGCCCAGTGTGTCGTTCACGTCCTTGAAATTGTCCACATCCAGCATCAAGAATGAAAGCGGCAACCGGTAGCGCGCCGCCCGTTCCACTTCCTGCTCCAGACGCTCCTGAAAATAGCGCCGGTTGTACAGGCCGGTCAGCGCGTCCGTAACGGCCAGATATTCCAGCCGGGTGTTGGTCAGTTGAACCGTTTCAAGCAGATACGCCTTCTCAAGCGCGCTGGACGCCGCCTCCGCAACCACCTCAAAGAAACTAATCTCCCGGGGGGAAAATCCCAGACCCCGGCGTGCGGTCCGGAGCAGCAGCGTGCCCGTCCGCGCGCCCCTGCTCTCGATGGGAATCACCGCAACCGCGTCGATTCCCGCCTCCTTGAACACCCTGTGCAGGGACGCGGTCACCGGATCCCCGTGCACGTCATTGACGACAACCTTCCTGCCCGTTTCCGCGGCCAGACACAGTTCCGGATACTTCTCCAGCGGGATTCTCCGGTCGAACACGGTCGAATCCTCATGGGTGGCAAGCACACGGGCATAGTCATCCCCCTCCCCTATGCACACGACGGAGCACCTGTTGGTCGCCACAATCCTCGCCACCTCCTCCACGAAAACGAAAAGGATGTCATGCGTCTGCCGCTTGGAGCCGATCGCTTTGAGTATCTCAAGCACCGTCAGCAACTCGTTCCGGCCGGTGAACAAGTCTTTGTAGCCGACCTGGGCCGCGTCCGCATAGAGCATGCTGAGCCGCATCAGCGTGGAGGAAACCCAGTCCAGCGCCGGGCTTTCCGGAGCCGCGGCCAGAAACGCCCCCATGTATTCCAGGCCAATGGCGCTCTCGGCCAAACGCAGCACGGTTGAGCGCTGCAGCGTCCATCCCCCGCTGTATCCGTCCCCCTCCCCCGCTTCACAGGCAAAAATTGCCAGGCTCATGCCGGATGACAGGAACAAAAAGAAACGGTCGGTCGTCTCCAGCGGCAGCAGCCGGTCCGGATGCCCGGATTTTCCCGCACCGGCGGCGTCCGCCCCATTCCAAAGCACCACCGTCCTGGCGGCCTTGGCCAGCACCGCATCGGCCGTGTCCAGCCGCGCAAGCGTTCCGGCGTCCGACACCAGCAACAGATCCGGGGCCTCCTGCCGCAGGGCAATCCGCGCCGCCTCGTGCAACAGGGACCGGAACACGCCGTCATCATTGATCGGCGCAAATGCGCACGCTTCGCCCGTGATCCCGCAGGGCGCGCTGCGGACCCGTTCAAGCATCGTCTTAAAAGACTCTCGCTCCAGCACGGCGGCAAAATCCCTCATGTCCAGCCTGTGTGCAAATTGGCATTTTGAAGAACACCCGGATCCAACGTCACCGGCATGCGCGCACCAAAAACCGTTCCGGTCCGTCCGGTGTTCACTTTCCGCGCCTATTTGGACGCGGGAACGGCCGGCACGGCGACCTCCGTCGCCGCCGTCGCACCCTCTTCTTTGCCGGCAACCGCCACGGCGTCGCCGGGCGTGTACTTGTCCACTATCGTCACGGGGGTGGAGCGCACGACGAGGTCGTACAATTCCTCAACATCCGGATTGATCAGCCGCGCGCAGCCGTGGGAACTGTACCCGCCCACCGTCTCAGGATGAATGGTGCCGTGAATTCCCAAGTCCGGGGGCAGGCTCGGCTCCGACGGCACAATGGGCATCCATCGCGTGCCCAGCTCATTCCCCGGGTCGCCCGAAGTCACCGGACCCGCACCGGGCTTAAACCAGGTCGGATCCTTCTGCTTGTTGCCAATGGTGTATTTCCCCAGCGCCGTTTCGTGGCCGGGCATGCCCAGGCCAACATGGTAGCGTTTGAAAAGGCCCCGGTTGTCAAACAGGTACAACTGGCAGGTGCTGCGCTCGATGACGATGCTGAAGTCTTTGGGCGTGTACTTGAGCCGCGCGCCCAGCGTGAGGCGCGTTGTCTCCGTCATGCTGTTGGCGCGCAGCAGCAGCCCCTGGGTCGTGTTCAGCTTGATTCCGATGCTGGTCACGTTGTCGCCCTTCTCTATGGCGTAATACCGGCTTTCCGGCGTCGGCGTCGGGGAGAAGAGCAATTGAACGTTGAGTTTGCCCAGCGGGTCCACCGCCTCGTTCCATTCAGCAGAGCCCCAGGGCGCCGCCTCAACCGCCTCGCGGCACAGATCCCGGGCCGCAATAAGATCGCCCTCGGCCTCTTTGAGGCGGCCAAGCCCCGTCATGCCGGCCGCGCGCAGGGCGGCGGGGGCGTTGTCGCGAAGGCTCTGGTAGAAATTGCGCGCGTCCTCTTTCCGTCCCGCCTTCTCCAACTGCCGCGCATAACGCGCCGTGAGCGCGGGATACTCGCCGCTTGTCCGGTAGTCACTCATGCCCTGTTCCAGCCCCTTGAGCGCCGCATCGCCCCGGCCCGCACCGGCGTCCGCATCCGCCTGAAGGATTATCGCGCGGGGCGTCAGCACCGGATCCCCCAGCTTCAGCAGGGGCTTCAGTTTCTCGACCGCCGCCGCGAAATCGCTCTGGGCAACCAGCCCGCGCGCCTCCTCCAGCGACTTCTGGGCGGCTTCAATGTCCGCCGCGCCGCGGCCTAGCAGCGCCGGACGGCCGTTCCTGAACAGGTACGCAGCCCCCGCCCCAACCGCCAGCACCAGGATCAGCACAAGCACCGCAATGCCCACACCGGGACCGCGCTTCTTTGCCTTTGCGAAATAACGTTTTGGCATGAATCATATCCGCGACTGCGACTCGCCCACGCGGCGAAGATCGAGTATCAGTTCCGTGCAGGATTGGTAGCGTTTGTTGATGTCCCGCCGCAACGCCTTGAGGATCACCCTGTCCAGCCGCTCGGGAATCTCGCGGTTGATCGACGACGGTACGGGCCAGTCGTAGCGCGGATTGATTATCTTGCGCGTGGCATCCCGGGCGGTTCCGCCGGCGCAGGGATGGCGCCCCGTGAAGAGTTCAAACATGGTGATTCCGAACGAGAAAATGTCCGACCGCGCGTCCAGACTCTTCTTCTTAATCTGTTCGGGCGACATGTACAGGCGCGTGCCGCCGCTTTCCTTCAGCCAGCGCGTGCGCCAGCTTGATTTCGACTTGGAAAGCCCGAAATCCACAATCTTGACCTGCTTGCCGTCCCTGGAGAACAGGAAGTTGGCGGGCTTCACGTCGCGGTGCACCACACCGTTCTGGTGCAGGAAATCCAGGCCCTCGCAAAGCTGGATGGAGATCTGAATCATCTCCTTGAGACTCATCAGCCGGTTGTCGATGAAGTGCTTGAGATTGTACCCGTCGATGTACTCCATCAGCAGGCAGCGCCGGAGGTTTCCCTTGGCGTCCTCCTGAACCACGATCTCATTGTGCATCTTCACAATGGTCGGATGGTTCAGCCCGGCCGCGATGAGCACTTCCCGGCCAAGGTAGTCACGCTTGCGGCGGCGCTTGTCGAGGTCATACTCCTCCAGCAGCACCTTGATGGCAATCGTCACGTCGCGGACCGGGTCGATTGCCTTGTACACCGTTCCCATGCCGCCCTTGCCGATGGGCGCGACAATCTTGTACGCGCCCACGTTGGACAGTTCGAACTGATCGTCATCGTGCAGACCGGGTTCAATGTGGCTCCCCGCCTTTTGCTGAACTCCGCCGCGCCAAATTTTCAGTTTGTCAATCAACCCCATGGCACACTATACCTCGATGATGAATAACGCCAGACCCCATATTATGTGCAATCGGCAGACCAGTTCAATTCTTCACCCTTCACACCATTTGCCTTCGTCCTTTGCCCTTCGTCCTTGATCCTTTACCATCCCCGTTTCAGGAAGGCATCCATGGACTCCCGGTCGGTGGCATGCGGCGGATCCATGGACAACGCGGTGATTTCGGCCCGTTCCTCGGCGGTCAGCCGCATTTCCAGGCATTGGAGCGTCTCCCGGAACTGATCCAAGTTCCGGGCGCCGACCAGTGTCGAAGTCACCTCGGGACGGCTCATCACCCACGCCACGGCCAACGGTGCCGGTGCAACACCCTTTTTCGCCGCATAATCCACAAAGCGCTGCGTCACCTCCACATAGCGGGGATCGGCATAGCGCTGTTTGTACATTTCCGCCTCGTCCAAACGGCCCGTGCCGCCTTTCAGGTACTTGCCCGTCAGCAGCCCCGCGCCCATCGCGTTGTATGGCACCACGGCCAGTTTTTCATAGGCCGCCATCGGGAGAATCTCGACCTCGGCCTGGCGCTTCACCAGGCTATACATCGGCTGAATGCACGAAATCGGGGCAAAGTTCCGCATTTGCGCCACATCCACCGCCTTCATCATCTGCCACGCCGCAAAATTGGACAGGCCGGCATAGATGACCTTGCCCTGCTCCATCAGCGTGTTCAGCGCCCGCAATGACTCTTCGAGGCGCACGTGCTCGTCCCAGTGATGCAGATAGAGCAGGTCGATGCGGTCCGTCTGGAACCGACGCAGCGACTTCTCCACGGCAGCCAGCAGGTTGCGCCGAGAAATCCCCTGGTCGTTCATGCCGCCATCGGAAGGAAAGAACACCTTTGAGGTCAGGAAGATCTCGTTGCGGTGTGGCCCTATCCACCGCCCCACAATCTCCTCGGTCAGCCCTCTATTGTAATTGTTTGCCGAGTCAAAGAAGTTGATGCCTTGGTCAAGAGCCTCTGCCATGAGCGCTTGGGACGTTTCCTCGTCGGACTCATTGCCGAAGGTCATCGTCCCGAGGCAAATCTCTGAAACCTGCACTCCCGTCGTTCCGAGCCGATTGTATTCCATAATGCGCCGTCCTCGATTCCTTTGGCCGTCTGTTTGCAGCCACATTGTACCCCCGCAAAGCGCCGTCCGCGCAAGGCTGGTTGCACAGGTACCTCCATTTGTGTGATCTTATCATGGCAGTTGCTAGACTGGGGATCCAACCATGAGCCGCATGTTTTCCGAGCAGTACGCCACCGTGCGCGGTACCGGAATTCAGGTCCGCGAGCAGGCTTCTGTCATCTCTGAAGACCTCCTTCAGGACGCCTGGCGCACGCAGCCCTGGCCCGCCGAGGAATTGCGCACGCTTGAGGGCCACCGTCTGCGAGTCGTCTCCCCCGGCTGGCTGAACCGGCAGGAGGGTCCGGACTTTCGCACGGCCCAACTGCTTTTCAACGGTGTGCTCCATACCGGCGATGTGGAGATTCACCTGCGCTCGGGCGGTTGGCGCGCCCACGGCCATCATGATGACCCGCGCTACAATGACGTGATCCTCCATGTCGTACATACTGCGGACCAGGGTTCCACGCCCGCCCGCACCCGGTCGGGTCGAAACGTGGCCACTTTGGCGCTGGATGCGCTGCTGTCGGAGCAGGCCGTGGAGTCGCTCTCGCCTGAAACGCCGCTGGACCCGCCCGCCGGGATCACCTGTGGCCGATGCGCCGGGACCGTGGCTGGCGATTCGCCCGGCAAGATGCTGTCCTTTCTGCGTCTGGCCGGTGAATGGCGGATGCTCAGCAAGGCCCGGGCGCTCCAAGAGCGCGCCGACGCCGCCGGAGCGGACCAGGCGCTGTACGAGGCGTTCATGACCGCCTGCGGCTACAGCCGGTTCAAGAAGGAATTCCACCTGCTCGCCCGACAGTTGCCTTATGATCGCGCCCGGCAACTGGCCCGCCTCGATCCCCTTGCGCTGGAAACGGCATACTTCACGATGACCGGACTCTTGCCGTCAACCCCGCCCGAAAACGGCGACCCCAGCGCCTCTGAACACCACCGGCGGTTGACTGAACTGCGCCAGACCCATCTGCCCGGACTGCGCGCGCTGGCCGTCGAATGGCCGCGCGTGGGCATCCGCCCCGCCAACGCCCCCGAACGGCGTTTGTCCGGTGCCGCCCGTGTGGTCGCGCGCACCGCCTCAGCAGGACTGGCCGAAGCCGTCGCGTCGGTTTGGGGCGAGCCGTTTTCCACGACAGAGCGTTTGAAAAGGTTCGAGGCAGTCTTCCCGCGGCCCATGGGATTCTGGGCCTCCCATTACTCGTGGAACGGCAGGGCGCAGGCCGCGCCCGTGGCGATATTTGGGGCGGCCCGCATCCTCGCCATTGTGGGAAACGTGTTCCTCCCCGCAGGACTGGCCCTTGCCCGCCGCGCCCGCAACCGGACGCTGGAGGAAGATGTGCTCGCATTTTTCGAGAGTCTCCCGGGAGAGCCGGACAACGCGATCACGAAAAGGATGAAGACCTGGGTGCTGCCCACACCGCCGCGCCACATCGGCTTTCAGTTGCAGCAGGGCCTTATTCAGATGCACCACGACTGGTGCGAGGCAAACCCCTCCTGCCGCAGCTGTTCTTTTGCGCGGTATTTTGAAACGGCGGGGTCTTAGCGCGCGGTCAGCCGGCGAGACGCTCCCGCCTTCGCGTTAGTGACGGGCGCGCCCAGTACGGGAGTTAACGGCGCGCCCAGATGACGTAATGGAATCATCAAGAACAGGCCATCGCCCCTCCCGCACCCCCATTCCCAACGCCTGCCTGCAGAAACAACGCCCACCACACATGGACACACATAGCACGGTGTGCTATCATCAAACAGGTGCTGGAGGATTGTTTTATGCCCAGGTATAACTTTGCGGTTCGGATTGCGCGTGCGCCACAGCCTGTGATTTACTGAATTCCATGGCACACTCAAAATCAGGCAAGAAAGCGAAACCACCCGTCAAGGATGCCGCTGCCTCCCCCGCGGCTCCCAGGCCACGCGCACAGAGACTCATGGTGGCCGGAGTTTGTGTGGCCCTTGTTTTGGCGTGCGCCGCCATTTATGGCCAGACGCTGAGGCATGAGTTTGTGACGTACGACGACGGGATGTATGTCACGGACAACACTGAGGTGCAGGCCGGATTGAGTTGGGCCAACCTGGTCTGGGCGTTCACCACCAAACGCGCCGCGCACATGCATCCACTGACGTGGATCAGCCATATGATTGATTGCGAACTTTACGGGCTGCGTCCGTGGGGGCACCACCTTTCCAACGTCGTCTTTCACACGATCAGTTCCATCCTGCTTTTTCTCGTGTTTGCGCGCATTACCCGCCGATTGTGGCCGAGCGCGCTGGTGGCGGCCCTTTTTGCCGTCCACCCCCTGCACGTGGAGTCGGTGGCCTGGATAGCCGACCGCAAGGATTTGCTGAGCATGCTGTTTTGGACGGGATCCATTGGGGCCTATGCCTGGTACAGGCAAGGTCCCGGACCGGTCCGGTATCTGGCCATGGCGTTTCTGTATCTCCTGGGATTGATGAGCAAGACGACGGTGGTGACGCTGCCTTTTGTGCTGCTGCTGTTGGACTACTGGCCCCTCGGCCGGATAGACCGAACCGCACGCTTCGGCGTCATGGTCCGAAAGGCGCTCCGGCTGGCCGTGGAAAAGATCCCCCTGTTCCTGCTGGCCGCGCTCTTTGCCGGGCTCACATACACGATACAGGCGGGCGTCGACACCCTGTCTGCCGGCGAGCAGATTCCCTTTTCGGCGCGGTGCACCAATGCCGTGGTCGTCTATGTGATTTACTTGCTAAAGACTGTTTGGCCGTCGGGCCTTGCGGTGTTTTACCAGCATCCGATTATGCGTCCGGCATGGCAGGCAGCCGGAGCAGCCGTGATACTGGCCGCAATCACCCTGTTCTGCCTGCGACAATCCCGCCGGCACCCGTATCTGATCGTCGGATGGTTCTGGTATTTGGGAACCCTGGTGCCTGTCATTGAACTGATACAGTTCGCCAGCTTCTCCCACGCGGACCGCTATACCTACATCCCTTCAATCGGCGTGTTTGTCATGTTTGTCTGGGGCGCGGCCGACTTGGCTGCGATGTGGCATGTGCCCAGGCGCGTTGTGGCCGCGGTGTCGGGCGTTGTGCTCATACTGTTCACCGTCTGTGCGGGCGTTCAAACCACCCACTGGCGCAACACCAGGACACTTTTCAGCCATGCGGTGGCCGTGGGACAGGAAAGTTTTGTCGCCTTCAACACGCTGGGCCAACTCGCGTTGAACGAGGGGCACCATGACGAGGCCAAAGCCTATTTGATGAAGGCGCTGGATCTGAGGCCAAACTACGTTCTGGCCCTCATGAGTCTGGGGCAAATTGCCGTGGAGCAGAAGCGGTATGATGAGGCCGTGGCTTATCTGAAGAAGGCCTTGAGCCGAAAGTTCCTTGATGTCAAAGCGCATGCCGTGGCCCTCAACAACCTGAGCGGGTGCCTCATGTATCAGGGACAGTACGAAGAGGCTCAGGGTTATCTCCGCAAAGCCCTCGAAATTGACCCAGGCTACTCCGATGCGATGAGGAACCTGGGCATCTCGCTTTCCAGGTTGGGGCATCAGGAAGAGGCCGACGGTTATCTCAAGAAGGCTTCGGAACTAAGCAAAACTCGTGCTGTCAAGAAATAGTACATGGAAGACAGAATACACAATAGGGGAACATGCCGCACTTGAGAATCGGAATCCAACAGGGGGCTTGCGTTGAGGGGGAAACTTACGACACCGCCACACAAAGCATGACACCCCGTCAAGGATTCCAGTTGCAGCCTAATTCATGATTACCGTCGGTTTCGCCGCGCCAACCATTTCCCGCACGGCGGCGCAAAGCCCCCCGGCATCCAGATCGTGCATCTCTATCTGCTCCTCGCGGGTGCCCTGCTCGCTGAACACGTCCGGAATGCCCAGCCGCCGCAGGCGCAAACCGTCCATCCTTCCCGTCTTTTCAAAGTGTTCGAGCACGGCGCCGCCGAACCCGCCGTCCAGCGTGTTTTCCTCCACCGTGAGGATGGGACGGTCACGCAGGCTGTCGAGCAGCGCCCCGTCCAGCGGCTTGACCCAGCGAGCGTCGGCCACGGCCACCGAGATCCCCTCGGCTTGCAGCAGTTCCGCGGCGTGCAGCGCCACGCCCGCACTGGGGCCCACGGTCAGCAGCACGGCGTCCATGCCTTCGCGCAGCAGTTCGCCCCGCGTGATGTCGCGTCCGTCGGCGGGTCCGATGGCGGGTGCCTCACCGCGCGCATAGCGCACCGCGACGGGCCCGTTCTGCCGAAGCGCCCAGCGCACCATGAGCGCCGTGTCCACGCCGTCGCGCGGTGCGCCCACGCGCAGGTTCGGCACGGCGCGCAGGAACGACAGGTCGAAGGTCCCGTTCTGCGTCGGGCTGTCCTCGCCCACCAGCCCCGCCCGGTCAATGGCAAACACCACCGGCAGGTTCTGGATGCACACGTCGTGAATCAACTGGTCATAGCCGCGCTGCAGGAAGGTCGAATAGATCGCCGTGACGGGCCTGAGCCCCGCGATGGCCAGCCCGGCGGCAAAGGTCACGGCATGCTGCTCGCAGATGCCCACGTCGAAGAAGCGCCCGGGAAATTCCTTCTCAAATTTCGACAGGCCCGTGCCTGTCGGCATGGCCGCCGTGATCGCCGCCACGCGCGCGTCCTCCCGCGCCGCGGCCACCACCGCCTCCGAAAATGCGTCCGTGAAGGTCTTTGCCGTGGCGGGACGCGCCTCCACCTTTGCGGGAATCGCGTCGCCCTCGCCCACATCGGGCTTGAGGCACAAGGGCTTCACACCGTGATACTTGATCGGGTCCTGCTCGGCCTGGCGCAGGCCCTTGCCCTTCTCTGTGGTGCAGTGCAGAAACACCGGCCCCTTCATGTCCTTGACGCGCTCAAGCAACGCGATAAGAAGCGGCAGATCATGCCCGTCGACGGGCCCGAAATAGTTGAAGCCCAGTTCCTGAAACAGGGCACCCTTGGTGATGAAGCCCTTAATCGATCGCTCGAAATCCTGAATGGTCCGCGTCGCGCGCCCGCCAATAAGTGTCTTGACGAAGGAACCGACATCCTGTTTCGCGCGCTTGTAGGGGCGCGCCGTGATCAGCCGGTTGAAATAATGGGCCAGCGCGCCCACATTCGGCGAAATGGACATCTTGTTGTCGTTCAGAATCACCAGCATGTCCAGGCCCAGATGCCCGGCATGCCCCAGCGCCTCAAAAGCCATCCCGCCCGTCATGGCGCCGTCGCCGATGAGCGCGACAACGCGGTGATTCAGCCCCAACTGGTCGCGTGCGGCGGCCATGCCGGTCGCCGCGGAAATCGAGGTGGAACTGTGCCCGGTGCCAAAAGAGTCGAAAACGCTCTCGCTCACCTTTGGATAGCCGCTGATGCCGCCCTTGACCCGCAGCGAGTCAAATACTTCCCGCCGCCCCGTAAGCAATTTGTGCGCATAGCACTGGTGGCCCACGTCCCAAACAAGTCGATCCGTGCCCATGTCATAGACGCGGTGTAGGGCAATGGTAAGCTCCACCACCCCCAACGGGGACGACAGATGGCCCCCGTTTCGGTTCACCGTTTCGATGATCTGTCCGCGCAGTTCCCCGGCCAACTGCTCCAACTGCTCCAGTGTGAGTTTCTTCACATCCGCAGGGCCGTTAATAGTGTCAAGTATCCGCATCGTTGCTCTCGTCTTTCCTCGCCCCAGTCCCCGCGCCTGATACCGCATAGAACGGCGCGTGGACAAGAGCATAGCATATTTGGCCAACGCGCGGCAGGTTTGGCATGCGGTCATTTTGGAAGAGACAATGAGTCTTGTTTTCCCGCCTGTACCGTGAAAACGTGAATTCAAACCAGAAAGGCATTATTGTGTATGGGTCCCAACCCAGAATCTCTCTCGAATCGGACAGCGGCAAAAGGAATGAATCAAGCATGAAATTGGCATTTGAGAAAAGCGTAGCGTCACCACTGCGGCGGGCAGGGTGCCTGTTTCTGATACTGGCGGCGCATGCCTCGGTTGCGGCGCCGATGGCACCCGATCCGGCGGCCGACGCCCCATGGAAGGGAGAGATTCCGAGATCATGCGAGATACTCCCGATTCCCCGGTTTGTGGACTATGGTTCTCCGGAGTCGTTTCTTACGCCCGGGAATGTCGCCGTTGTTCGCAGGGAGGGCGGGCCTTACCAGAGCATGCGCGACGCGTCGGGCGAGCTGGCCGGCCAAAGCACCGTCACCGAAGAGGAACTGGTGCAGTTCCTCAAGGAAAGCGGGGTTCCAAGCGTCACGAGCGTGGCCGACAATCTTCCCGCTTACGGCGATTACGACACGTTGATCCTGCTGGGCAATCCGGAACGCAACAGCGAGACCGCAACGCTGTTCGCCGCCATGAAGCTCTCGTTCGAGAAATGGGACGATCCCATGACCCCGGAGCATGACTTCAACGATTGGAAAGATTTTGGCAAAGAGGGGTACCTGCTCAAGGTCGCCGAGCACGACGGCAAGAACATTGTCATACTCGCCGGATACGATAACGACGACGGACGCGGCAAGTTCTACGGGGCAGGGACCTTCTATGCCTATCAATCCTTTAGGCAGTTGCTTTTCAAAGACGGCGACAAGGTTCTGATCAAGACCGTAGAGGCCGCCGACCGGCCTCTAATGGATGTTCGGGGCTGTTATACCGGCTGGCCCGTTTCCGAGGACGTGAACCTCCGGGCCATCAAACTCCTTCCTCCGCTCAAGATGAACCAGAACGTCTTCTGGTACGGTAGCCAGGTGGTCATGTACAACTGCCAGTCGGCGTCGAAGTTCCGCTACCCGTGGAATCAGGAGCAGCTCGACTTCTGCCGCAAGGTGGGAAAATACTGCCACGAGCACTTCATCACCCAGATCTTTGGAATGAACGCCGACCACTACAACTCGGCGTGGGCCGCCGCAAAGACCCTCGACGGCAAGGAAAGGGATCCGCTACATTACGACCTGGCACACGAGGTGGAGCCCGGCGTCAAGGAGATGTGGGCCAAGCTCGGCTATGAGGTGAAGAACGATGTGGACGTTCTCGCGGCAAAATACAGCCAGTTGAACAAGGTCTGCCCCACCGCCGCGCTCTCCATGTTCAACGAGGACGACCTCTTCGGCCTGGTGCATGAGGACGACAAGAAACTCTACGGCATGACCGGTGACGCCAAGCAGGACGCCATCAACTATGGCAAGGCGCGTGGGACGGTACTGGCTGCGCTGTACAAGCGAATCAAGCAGATGTGCCCGGACAGTCCCGACATGATGCCCGTCTGTCCGCCGGGTAATGTGGCCTATCAGACGGACATCGAGAACAATGCCTACAACTGCCGTGACTTCATGTATTCGTTCACCGCGACGCTCAACGACCTGGGCGTCCTGGACTACATGCCCGTGATGACGACCGGCGGCGGCACCGCGGCCGAGATCACCACAAACAAGAACCTAGACGACTTCAAGACCTGGTGCAGCGGCGGGCCGGTCCTGATATCGGACAACAACTTCCCCTACCAGCATGTCGGGGCATACGAGACCGACCCGACGG
>CAIXUF010000365.1 GCA_903922535.1 Candidatus Hydrogenedentota bacterium | reverse complement strand
GGCCCCCGAGCGAGGATCTGAACGGGAACTTCGCGGTCGTTGGCGTGAAGGCGGACCAGTCCGTCGAGGATGCCGATCTGCCCATCAAGATGGGGATACGGGTGACGGGCAGCGTCGTGGATGGAAATGGACAGCCCGTGCGGGGCGCTCACGTGGAGGGGCGCGACCGAAACGATCTTGGATCGCTCGAAACATGGTCCACGGACGACGACGGCCGGTTTGCGCTGGCGGGATTCCGTTCCACAAGCGCGTTCACGCTGGAGGCCAACTTCAGCAGCACCGGGCCCACGCTCGTTGGCGCCATGTACGGGCCTGCGGCACTGGGTCCGAACGACCTGTGCGGCGTGACGATAGTTCTTCGCCCCGGTGCGTGCCTTCGCGGCAGGGCGGTGGACCAGGACAGCCGGCCCGTGGCAAATGCGGACCTCTTCGCGCATCCACAGACAAAGGTTCAGGCGCTACTGGGCACCAGCCAGGCCCGCACGGGCATGGACGGATCGTTCACACTGGCGAACATCGTGCCCGGTTCCATCGAATTGGGCGCGCAAGTGCCCGGACAGCCGGCACTTGTCAAAGTCCGGCCGCCCTGGGATGTGTTTGAGGTGAATTCGGGACAGGAAATCGGGGGAGCCGCGCTCGTGTTTGACATTGCCGACACCGATGCGACGTTTGACATTGACGGGCGAATCGTCGATGCCGCGCACCGGCCCGTGGGGGATGTCGAAATAACCGCATCAGGCCCCTCCTCGCTTGGCAACGCCTGGGCAAAGTCCGATGGCGTCTTCCGGGTCACGGGGTTGAATTCAGGCACCTATCGCCTGAGCGTCAAGGCGAGGCGGCCCGGCCTGTACGGCGGTGCGGTTCTGGAGTCCGTTGAGGCGGGCACGGAGGGACTGGAGATTGTGCTGCCTGTCCCCGGCGGCGTGGCGGGCCGCGTTGTGGATGCCGACGGCAGGCCGGTTCGTGAATTCGACATCCGCTGGCTGGACGATCGCAACCGGCAGGAGGTCGGCTCCGAGAGGGAATACCTTCACCAACGATCGGATGACGGATCCTTTGAACTGCACGGTCTGGAGCCCGGGCCCTGTACCGTCATTGCCAAGACAGCCGAATCCGGCCTGGTGTCTGTTGACGTGCCCATGGTCAAATCGGGAGAAACCGTGCGCGGCATAACCATCCGTTTGGGTGCGGGTGCGACCCTGTCCGGCGTGGTGGTGAACAAGGAAGGCGCGCCCGTGGCCAACGCCGGCGTGATTCCGGGAGAAGCGCCGCGTTCGGAGGCGCCGGAGAACGCCGTGGCCGCGCACACAGGGGCGGACGGCGCGTTTCGCCTTACAGGACTCTCTTCCGATTTGACAGGTGTCACGGTCTATCACCCGGATTATGCGATCGCATTCGTGCCGGTGGCGTTGCGGGCCGGACAGGAAAGCGCGGTCAAAGTGACGCTGACAGAAGGCGGGGTCATTGAGGGCGTGGTGTATCTCGACAACCAGCCCTGGCCCGGACAGGAAGTCCGCCTCGATGCGGGCCGCTCGGACGGGTTCTTTGGTGTCACCGCAAAGACCTCGGAATCCGGCGCCTACCGCTTTGAGAAGGTCAGGCTCGGGCAAGCCCATTTGACGCTGTTCGCACCTGTGAACAGGGAAGAGGGCACCCGTGACCATCGGGTGCAGACCAAATCCGTGGATGTTGTCATGGACAAGGAGACAAAGGCGGATTTTCATTTCACATCGGGCACCGCGCGCGTGGAGGGTGTCCTCACGTTCAACGGCGCGCTTGTGTCGCATCCCGACGCGGGTGTGTCGCTGGAAGTCTCCCTGTCCGACGGGATGGAGCAGTATGATGCGCGGCTGGAACCGGGCGGCGCATACCGTTTTCCCGGTGTTGTGGAAGGCGAAGCGCGCTTGACCGTCTGGACGCGCCTGCTTGACACGCCTCCTCCGCCGGTCGATGTCTCCATCACCCCGGGCCAGACGCTTCACCGGGATATCGAGCTTGGCGCTCCCGGCACCGAATGATCCATTTCCATGCCGTGTCTCGATCTTGGCCGTGCCAACAACGACGCAATGGAGAACCCCGTCCTCTCCGGGTGGTTCCAACCTTCCCGTATCGCCTGCTATACTGGCGCGTCCCATGGCCGGGCGTTGCGCCCATAAACGGAGGTTCTCCCATGTCCGCCACGATGGCCCTTGCGCTGATTATCGGTCTCGTTCCCAACCTTGCCGCCGACCCCGCGCCGCAGTTTCAGTCCGCCAAACCCGGCTGGTTGCAGGGGCGTGAGACCGAGATGAATCTGTTTGTCGGCGTGCGCGCCGGGTTCGATCGTCCCAAAGACGGAAAGACCACGCTGCGCGTGGCTGCGTCCACCATCTATCGCTGTTTCCTTAACGGCGAATTCGTGGGCCACGGCCCAGCGCGCGGGCCGCATGGGTTCTACCGCGTTGACGAGTGGGAGCTTGGTGACCGGCTGCGCGAGGGGCAGAACGTGGTCGCGCTGGAGGTGGCGGGCTATAACGTCAACTCGTACTACCTGCTCGATCAGCCGGCCTTTGTCCAGGCCGAGGTCGTGTGCGGTGACAAGGTGCTTGCCTCGACCTTGGGCGACGGTGCGCCCTTTGAAGCCCGCGTGATTGGCGAGCGCGTGCAGAAGGTCCAGCGCTACAGCTTTCAGCGCCCGTTCATCGAGGTCTACCGCCTGAAACCGGGCTGGGATGCGTGGCGTTCCGACCTCAAGGCCAAGATCGATGCCGTGCCGCTGGCCGCGGCGGAGGGGAAGAGCCTGCTGCCCCGGCGCGTGGCGCTGCCCGAGTTCCCCGTCCTGTCCGCCGTACAAGTGATTGCCACCGGGACCATGGCGACGGTGGAACCCGCCCGGGAGTGGAAGGACCGCTCACTGGTGGACATCGGCGAAAAGCTTAAGGGCTATCCCGAAAAGGACCTGGAACTGGTCGTGTCCCGCGAATTGCAGGGGCTGAAGACGGACAAACTCAACCTGCAAGAGGCGAAACTCGGCCCCACCGACGCTCTGGCACTGAAGTCCGGCGAATTCGGCATGGTTGATTTCGGCGCGAACCGCACCGGGTTTCTCCGGTTCAACGTGCACTGCACCGCGCCGATCCGGCTCTATGCCACCTTTGACGAAACCCTTACCAAGACCGACGTGGACTGGAAACGGCTCGGCTGTGTGAATGCGCTGACCTATGATCTCGAACCGGGCCAATACACGCTGGAAGGTTTCGAGCCCAACACCATGCGCGCCGTCAAGTTCATCACGGAAAAGGGCGGCTGCGAGATCCGCAATGTCTCGCTGCGCCTCTATGAAAACCCGGACGTGAAGCGCGCGACCTTCGAGGCTTCCAACCCGCAGCTCAATGCGCTTTTCGAGGCGGCCCGCAGCACCTTTGCCCAGAACGCGCCCGACGTGTTCATGGACTGCCCGCACCGCGAGCGCGCGGGCTGGCTGTGCGACTCCTTCTTCACGTCGCGCAGCGCCATGCGCCTGTCGGGCGACACGCGTGTCGAGAAGAACATGTTCGAAAACTTCCTGCTGCCCAAGAGTTTCGCCCATCTACCGCAGGGCATGCTTCCCATGTGCTACCCGTCCGACCATTACGACGGTGTGTACATTCCCAACTGGGCCATGTGGTTTGTCATGCAGCTCGGCGAATACAGCGACCGCAGCGGCGACCAGGAACTGGTCGATGCG
>CAIXUF010000364.1 GCA_903922535.1 Candidatus Hydrogenedentota bacterium | reverse complement strand
TGTCATGCAGCTCGGCGAATACAGCGACCGCAGCGGCGACCAGGAACTGGTCGATGCGCTCAAGCCGAAGGTGCTTGCGCTGCTCGACTTCTTCAAGCCCTTTGAAAACAGCGACGGCATGCTCGAAAAACTGCCCAGTTGGGTGTTTGTCGAATGGTCCAAGGCCAACGAACTGGTCCAGGACGTGAATTACCCGAGCAACATGCTTTATGCGGGCGTGCTTGACACGGCCGGGCGGCTGTATGGGATGGATGACCTGCGCGAGAAGGCCATGCGGGTCCGCGCCACCGTGCGTGAGCAGTCGCTCAAGACCCCGCCCTTCTTTTGCGACAACGCGGTGCGCAAGGACGGGAAGCTGGAACTGAGTGGAAAAACCACCGAAGTCTGCCAGTACTACGCCTTCTATTTCGACGTGGCCACCAAGGAGTCCGACCCTGAACTCTGGCACATCATGGCGGACGAATTTGGCCCGGAACGAGTGAAGAAGGGGCTCTATCCCGGGGTGTACCCGGCAAACTCGTTTATCGGCAACATGTTGCGCATGGAACTGCTTTCCAATGACCGGCGCAGTGCGCAGATCATGGACGAATCCATCGGCTACCTGAAATACATGGCCGACCGGACCGGCACGCTCTGGGAGAACGTCAAGGACGACGCCAGTCTGGACCACGGTTTTGCCTCCCACGAGGCGGTGACGCTCCAGCGTGACGTGCTGGGGCTGCGCAGCGTCGATCCCGTCAAGAAGTCCGTCGAAATCTACTTTGCCGATGTGCCGCTGCAATGGTGCAAGGGCACCGTGCCCGCCGGGGCCGACACGATCTCGCTTGACTGGAAACGGGACGGGGCGGCGGTTCTCTACAAGCTTACTGCGCCCAAGGACTGGGCCGTTTCGGTGGACGTTGCCAAAGGACTTATCGCAGCCTCGGCCAAATAGCGTCAGAAAACCACAGAATTGGTGGAAACAATATGGCGTTTCTTGTCGTGAGTGCCTGATTCGCCGCGATCGGGATTATTTGAGCCGCTATGGTTGTATCTACTGGGTATTGTAAACCTGTGGCGGAGTTGATAGCGCCGGGGGGTTTTCCTATAATTGTTTGTGGCAGATGTGCGCGTTGTTGAACCAATGTCCCTAAGGGAATGCATGGCAGTGTTTCAGCATGCGTCTATCTTTGCAGATAAGTGTACCCAAGAAAGGTAGCTACTATCCAAGCAAGGGACCTGAAGATCATGGCACCATCCAAAATGAGCGCCGAGGCGGCGGTCGGCACGATGTTTATCAGATTTCACAAGAGCGGCCTTTTCAAGGCCGCTCTTATTTTATCGGTCCTGTGGTTGGCAGTTGGACCGGCCGTGGCGAGCCTGTCCGACATTTACGACAGTGACGGAACACTCAGCGATATCGTCGTGAAAAGCGGCGAGTCCATCCAAATTGACACGGGAGCCACCCCCCCCACCTTGCTGGTGAATGCCACGCCGGTCAGCTACCTTTACCAAGGGCGCGTGGTGGACGGTGTGGCCGTGTTCGACTTTGCCAATGTGACCATTGCCGAGGGCGCTACCACGACCATCACCGGCATCCGTCCGCTGGCCGTCTCCGCCTCGGGTGACATGAACATTGGCGCCAGTTTTGACGTGTCCGCCGGCAAGGCGGGCGGCGGCGCGGGGGGCATCGGAGGTTCCGGTGCCAAGGGTGGCACGGGTGGCATCGGCGGCGTGGGCGGCATCGGCGGTTCGGGCGGCATCGGCGGCGTGGGCGGCAATGCCACCGGCGGGGGCACGGGCGGCACGGATCCCATGCCGGGTACGGCTGGCGCGGTGGGCACGGACGGCCAGGCGGGTCAGGGGGGCAGTTCGGGAAGTGAGGGGCTGGTTCCCTCCGCTCCCGGCAACACCGGCCTGCCGGGGTATGGCAATGACCCAAGCGCGGGTGGCGTGGGCGGCGCGGGCGGCGCAACCGGCGGTGCGGCCGGTACCGGTTCCACGCTTGCGGGCAGCGGTGGCACCGCCGCCGCGACCGTGGGCGCCGGCGGAACGGTCGCAGCGGCCAGTTTCCTTGGCGCCAACTTTCAGCGTGGCAATGTCGGCGGCACCGGCGGTCCCGGCGGCGCGGGCACCGCTCCAGGAAGCGACGCCACAGCGGGCCAGGCGGGCACTGCCGGTGTGGCGGGCACCGCGCCCAACTTCAGCGCGGACGCGAATTCGCTGCTTCTGGTCGCCGGACCCGGCGGCGG
>CAIXUF010000363.1 GCA_903922535.1 Candidatus Hydrogenedentota bacterium | reverse complement strand
GCAGTGTGGGGCAGACATTCCTGTCTGCCGTCTTTTCCTTCTGGATTTTGGATTCTCTGGTGGCGGCTTTATTGCTCCATGTCCCAGAATCGTCGCACACAGCGGTTATTCCTGTTCGGTATGAGCCAAATCGTTTTCAGCCGCGGTGTCTTCAAATTTCAGATCCCCTCATCGTTCTTCTCTGCGTTCCTCTGCGTCCTCAGCGTCTTTGCGTTAATTCCCCTGCATTCCTTCTCAGTTATGAACCCTTTGGTTGCGGCATTGTTGCTCCGTACCACTATGTCTAAGAATCGTCGCCAACTGCGGTTATTTCCTACAGCGTGGGGGCAGATTCCTTATGTCCGCCTTTCTCGTCATGAACGCAAATCAGCAGGAATGTTTGTCTCACCCGGCTCATTATGCCCTCCCAGACCCAAGACCCCAGACCCAAGACCCCAGACCCTAGACCCTTCTCTTTGGTTGTGGCCAAAGGCTGCACCGTGCAATTCCGTGTGCTCCGCGGCTAAAATGCATTGCTTTCCGACTTCCCTTACAATAAGGCAATTCTCATCCGTTCTTGGGAACCAACAGACAGGAGTTGTCTCATGTTCCGAGCGAAGCGGCACGCATTCTCCTTCCGGACGCTTTTCATCCTGGGCCTGTTCGCATTGCGCGTGCAGGCCGCGGACGCGGCCCTGCCGGACCCGGAAAAGCAGGGTCCCTATCCCGTCGGCGTGACGACCATGGTCTTTGTCGATCACAGCCGCACCGACGCCGCCACAAACGGACCACGTTCGCTGATGACGGAAATCTGGTATCCCGCCACCGATGAGGCAAAGGGCATGCCCAAGAACCGCCTCTCCGACTTCTTCCTGAAGAACAAATCGCCCGAATTCACGCTGATCATGCTGGCCGCGTTCGGCGTGGACTTGGGCGAGGCGGACACGCGCTTTCAGAATTTCGCCGTCCGTGACGCCACCCTTCGCGACGGCCTCTTCCCGCTGCTGATGTTCTCCCACGGCAACGGCGGATTCCGCATGCAGAACGCCTTCTGGTGCGAGCACATGGCCAGCCACGGCTACATCGTCATGTCGCCGGACCACACCGGCAACTGCGCCGGAACCTTCGTGGACGGCAATCTCGTGCTGATTCAGCAGGGGGAAGAGGCGCGAAAGCAGTCCGCCATCGACCGCCCCAAAGACATCTCATTTCTCATTGACTGCATGGACCGCATGAACAAGGGTAATGACAGCCGCTTCTTCGGCCGGGTGGACATGGCGCACATCGGCATGTCGGGCCATTCCTTCGGCGGATACACCACCACCTGGATCGGCAACCAGGAACCGCGCGTGAAGGCGCTCGCGCCCATGGCCGGCGCGGCCGAAGAGCGCACGAATTTTGACCTTCCCGTGATGGTGCTCATTGCCGACGAGGACCGCACGCTCGGCAGCGGGCGGACGGACACGCTCGGAAAATACTACGCCGCGTCGAAAGGGCCGCATTATCAGGTGGAGTTCAAGAACGGCGGCCACTACTCCTTCACCGAGATTTACCAGCTCCGCCCCGATTTCGGCGACGGTGTGGGCCAGGGAAAGCGTGTCACCAACGGCGAGCCGTTGACCTACGTGTCAAAGGACGTGGCGTTCACCATGATCAACGGCTACACGACGGCCTTCTTCGGCAAGTACCTGAAAGGCCAGAACGGCTACGACGCCTACCTCGCCGAAAACCACAACCCG
>CAIXUF010000362.1 GCA_903922535.1 Candidatus Hydrogenedentota bacterium | reverse complement strand
GGTCGGCTTCCTCAGGATTTTACTTCACCCGCAGGCCCGTTGACGTGATCGAGTGAGGGGGGATTCCCACGCCAAGACGCCGGACGGCCTGATCCGATTCGTTGTACCACAGCAGCGTGTTTGGGCCGGTCACTGTGGCGAACACATGGTCCTCCCGACCGTCGGCGGCAGCCATGGCGCGGGTCGCGCGGGACAATTCGGATGCCTTTGCCAGCGTTTCGGAGAGGAAGCGCCGGTAAGCAGGACTCTTGTTGGGGCCGTTGAAAACGGTGGTTCGGCCGCAGCCGTGGTCGGCGTTGGGGCCGAACAGGGCGTCGTTGACCGATTCATCCCCCTCGACGGTGCGGAGCCGGCCGATGCCGTCGGCATAGAGCAGCAGGCCGCCCCGGCGCACCCAGTCGGTGATGGCGTCCCAGGTAGATTTCTCGGCGGTGGTGCCCCAAAGCAGCACCAGGGCGCGGATGTCTTTGAGTCCCCCGTCGGCGATCTGTCCGTCACTCCTGTAGGTGAAATCAAAGCAGTCGCGCAACGGCTGGACCTGTTCGAGGAACTTGTTCTCGTTCAGCCGGATGTGCGTTTCTGGGTAGTACACGGCGATCTCGACAAGGGGGTCGCGCTGACGGTATTCGGAGGCCCAGCGCACCCAGTTGTTGCGCGCGCGCTCATCGGCGAAGATGTTCGGATAGTAATAGTGAAGCCGTTGCGAGCCGGACGCCGTGGCGTTGTAAACGCGGCCGACGACACCGTCGGGAGTGACGAGACCGGCGGGCTCGAAACTGAAGTAGCCGCCGTACTGGCGGCTTGCGGCGGCCACCCAGCGGGTCAGGGAGAAATTGCCGCGGTAATCGCTGCCCTCGTTGGTGATGCGCACGCCCGCGCCGTATTCGGCGGCGATTTTGCACTGCATGCCGAAATCGGCGCCGTGCTCGACCGGCGCATGGCCGCCGGTGCAGACTTCCATCGGGCCGCTGTAGTATTTGCGCAGCGTTTCGAGCCAGAAACGCGTGTGGCCGTTCATGGCGCCGATGTACCACTCGGCGAGGTCGAGCCAGGCCCGGTCGGAAGGCGCATCCGCGCGCAGGAAGGGCGCCACTTGGGCGATGTCGGGCACGGGCGTGCCCCATGCCTTCGAGAGCGCGGCGGGGTCCCCGTATTTCCCTGTCAGGAATCGGCGGAAATCGGCAACGGCGAAGGGGTCGCCGGCCCAGATGCCCGCGTGGGCGTGGTATTGGCCGTGGATGTTTGCGGTCCAGTCGTTGCCGGTGGCGACGTAGATGGCTTCGCCGTAGTTGCCTGTGATGCCGAGCAGGATGTAGTCGATCACGCCCGAGTCGCGGTAGTGTTCCGCGAAGGCTCGGAGGAACCCTGCAAGGTGCTCTTTCAAAGCCGGGCTCCAAAGCGAGGCGACGTCCGATTCCTCGTTGTGCTCCAGACAGACATAGCCCTGGAATCCCTCTTTCTTGTAGAACCAGTCGGGAAGGCTGTAGGCGGATCCGAAAATGAGGAA
This sequence comes from Candidatus Hydrogenedentota bacterium, assembly GCA_903922535.1. Next base: position 17,402 of record CAIXUF010000362.1, on the reverse strand, counting down.
GGGCACCCACTTGATGCCGTGCTTGCGGTAGAGATCAACGTAACGGTCGTAGACACTCCAGTCGTACTTGCCGGGTTCGGGCTCGCACAGGTTCCAGCGGACATAGCCCTCGTGACAGGTCACACCCGCCGCCTTGAGGCCGGGCAGCGCGGCGTCAAGCTGGCGCGTTTGGGTCAATGCACCGTCGCGGGACTCGGGGTCAAAACCGCCGATGACCAGTTGACCACCACACCCAATGTGCGCCTGCGGGAGAAGATGGGGCGTGTCGTTTTTTGCAAGCGCGTCGAGACCCGCGGGGGCAGTGGTGCCGACCGCGGCGGAGCGCAGTGCAAGCCGCACACCGCCCAGCCGAAAGTCCGCGCCCAGGTTCTCGCCGCCCTTGAACCGGGGATTGTTCAGCGTGAAAATGGCGGTGCGCCAGCGTTTTGTTCCAGCCATGGCCCCGCCCCATCCGTCTTCGTTGGGGCGGTAGCGGTCCGTGGCGGCATCGCCGTTGGCGCTGTCATATTCCACCATGATGCCGCCGCCGGGCGCGCCGTCGTAGTATTCGACGGTCAGGTACAGCGGTGCGGTGACCCTGGCGCGTGCCGCATCGTCCAGGGCGAAGTAGAGATAGTTGGATGGGGGCTCGACACCGGATTTGTGGGTGATACAGACTGACCCGCCCTTCGAGGTTATATCGAAGGTGCCGTCGGCACCGTCGAGCGGTCTGAGACCGTTGGGTTGGGCGGGTTTCCATGATGCGATAACACCGCTGTCCGCGGCCGTCGCCAGTCCCGCAACCAAGAGAAGTGAAAGTGCCAGTGCAGTGCGCATGTCGGGCCTCCTGTGTGGGGAGATTATGGCAGAAAGGACGGATCGCGGGCCATGGGAAGAATGGGAGCGGCGGCGGTGGGGTGGGTGAAGTCTTGCGAAGCAAAACGAAGCCCGCCATCATGGCGCAAGTCCAAACTGCAAATCCCCACAAATCACAAACTTGGGCCGCTTTGGAAAGGGCCAAAGGGGTCGCGCATGGCGACGGGCGGACCGAGGATCTCGTTCATAAGAATGGCACGGCGCAGGTCGGTGCCCGCCGTGAAGAGCTTCAGTTTTCGTGCTGCGTTTGCTCGTGCCGCAGCCTGGCCCTGCGCCCGCTGGGCTTGGCGGCCGCGTTCCTGGCGGTCGCGGGCCATCCAGTCGCCGCCGTCCTGGGCACGGGCGGTGGACGGGGCATAATCGGGCATGCGTCCCGCGGCGGTCATGATTTCGCGCGCCGCGTTGGGCGCGGGCAGGGGCGCCGAGGGGCGGGGCAGCGTTGGCGGCATGGGCCTCGGCTGCATGACAACGGGCCGGGAGGGCTGCATGGGCCGGGGTGGTATGGGCAGTTGCGTGGGTCGTACAGTTGGTGTTCGCGGCGGTTGTGGCGAAAAGACTGGCCGGGGCTGCGGCACGGGGCGCGGGCCTTCCTCGTTCTGCTCAGGCACCTGCCGCGGCCGCGCGATGATGACGGTCGGTTGCGCCGGTACCTGTCGCTCCCGGGCGGTTGGTATCTCCGTGTCCCCATAGAGCATGCGCCGGGTGGCCTCGGGCAGATCCTCGGGACGGGACCTGGGCACGGGCCGCCGTTTCTCCTCCTCCTCCTGCTGCTTCTCGTTAAGGTACTTTACGAGTTTCACCACCGCCGCAATGATGAGGAACAGTATTGCGCCTATCGAGTGGTCCACGGCCGGCGTCTCCAGTGGGGTTCAATCATTTGGGAGTCTCTTCGGGCGGAATCACGGTGTCCACTTTGGCGATGGACTCGCGCATGCCCGTGTCGGCCATGATGTTCTTCATGCGGTAATAGTCGATGACACCCAGGTTGCCGGAGCGCAGTGCGTCAGCCAGGGCGCGGGGCACCTCTGCCTCGGCCTCGACCACGCGCGCGCGCATTTCCTGGACCATGGCGACCATTTCGGCCTCGCGGGCGCGGGCCATGGCGCGGCGCTCCTCGGCGCGGGCCTGGGCGATCTGCTTGTCGGCCTCGGCCTGTTTGATTTGCAGCGCGGCGCCGATGTTCTCGCCCACGTCCACGTCGGCGATGTCGATGGAGAGGATTTCAAAGGCCGTGCCGGCGTCGAGGCCGCGGGCAAGCACGGTTTTGGAGATGGAGTCGGGGTTCTCCAGCACCTTCTTGTGCGACTGGGAGGAGCCGATGGTGGTGACGATGCCCTCGCCGACGCGGGCGATGATCGTCTCCTCGGTCGCGCCGCCAACGAGCCGCTTGATGTTGGTGCGCACGGTCACGCGGGCCTTGGCCTTGAGCTGGATGCCGTCCATGGCCACGGCCGCGACGGTGGACGAACCCTTGGTCGGATCGGGGCAGTCGATGACCTTGGGGTGCACGGAGGTGCGCACGGCGTCGAGCACGTCGCGCCCGGCCAGGTCGATGGCCGTGGCCTGTTGGAAGGTCAGGTCAATGTTGGCCTTGTTGGCGGCGATGAGCGCCTGCACGACCTTCATGACATTGCCGCCGGCGAGGTAGTGCGTTTCCAGCTCGTTGGTGGAGATGTTGAGCCCGGCCTTGACCGCCATGATGCGCGAATCCACTATGACGGACGGGTTCACCCGGCGCAGGCTCATCCCGACAAGCTGCAGCCAGCCGACACTGGCCTCGGACAGCCACGCGCGCAGCCACAGGCGGAAGTAGGTGAGGACCACGACCGCGCAGATCAGGATTCCCACCAGGGCAAACAACCCCAACAGTGCAAAAAGTGGTGCTGGAGGCATCTTCTTTTCCTTTCCCCGCGCGCCCGTTTCTTGCGGGCGCGGGTTTTCAGTTTTCCAACGGATCCACGACGACCCGGCTGCCGCACACCTCGCGGATGCGCACGACCCGGCGTTCCTCGATAAACACCCCGTCCGACACGGCGTCTATGCGGCGCCCATCGACACTTATTGTTCCGGCAGGCCGCAGCGCCGTGACCACCTCAGCCTCCCGACCGATGAGGGTCAAATCCGACTTGGCGCTCACGTAGCCGTCCGCGGCCTGCTGCGACATGGACTGCGTGAGCGTCCCGCGCAGCGCGCGGGTGCGCGTCAAAACAACCAATCCCAGAATAACGGACAGACCCGCGCCAATCAATTCGCCGGCGATGATCTGCAGTGCATAGTCGGGGTAGGCCTTTACGCCCAGCACAGCGCTGAGCACGAGCAGTCCGACGCCTACGGTGCCCAGCACCATGCTCGGCAGCAGAAACTCGACCAGCACGAGCGCCATGCCCGCAATGAAAAACAGAATCACCCAGGCCATCATTTGCCCTTCTCCATGCCCATTGTTTCGAGCAGTGCGATCAACTGCGATATCTCGACGCGGATGCCCATCATTACCTTGTATTTTTCGCTCGGGTCCTTCGGGTCCGCCTCGGTCAGATCGTCAAAGGTCGCGAGCAGCCCGTTGTCGTCGCCCAGCGAGCGCGTCTGGCCCAGGAGCCGGTTGAAGCGGCGCGCGAAGGGCGCGCAGGTGTAATAGCCCGCACCCTGGGAGGAAATAACCTCCATCTCCTTGAGCAGTTGTCGCAGCATGTGCAGCAGCGCGCTGCGCTTGTCGACGCTGTTACTGTTGTCCATGTCAGTCTCCCGTCTCGCGGACCACGTAGCGGTTGCCTTCGGCCTCGATAATCTCGATGGCCCGGTCCGGTTCGATGAATTCACCCTGGGTCACCACGTCATAGGCCACCCCGTCGAAGCGTCCGCGTCCGGCGGGCCGCAGCATTGACGCGGACAGCCCGCGTCGGCCGATGGCGAGCGCGCGGTCCTCGGAGGTCTGCACAGTATACCCCGCCGAGGCCTGCTGGGTGTGGGATTGGATGAGTGCCCTCCCCATCGGGGTTCGGGGGAAGAGTTTCCAGGTGAGCACCGCGAAGATGCAAAAGGCCGCCGTGGCTATGGTCAGCGTCACCGCCGCATCATTCAGGCGCGCGAAATCCCAGTCGTAGGTGGGCACGACAACCCGCGTCAGGGAAAGGTAGAATCCCGCCAGCAGGCACAAGACACCCGCGCCGCCCAAAGCCCCGAGCGTTGGGAACACGAATATCTCCGCCGCGACAAGGCCAAGCCCCGCGAGGACCAGCGCGATGTCAATCCAGTCGGCCATGCCCACCACCAGGCGGGCACCAAAGAAGAGGGCCAGACAGGCCGCACCGACCACGATGGCCCAGCCCATGCCGGGCGCTTTCATTTCGAGGTAAATGCAGCCGACGCCGCACATCAGCAGCAGCCCGGAAATGAGCGGCATGGTGAGAAAGGCAAACAGCGACTCGTCCCAGCGCATCTTCACATGCACCTGCCGCAACTGCGGCAGACCGGCCTTGGCCAGTGCCTCGTCCAGCGTGGCGGCCTGGGCTTCTGCCAGGCCGTATTGGAGCGCCTCGCCGGTGGTCAGCGTGAGGAGTTTGCCCGCCGCGCAAACCAGGGTCGCGTTGGGCGGCGGTTCCGTGACCGGCGTCTTGGCAGTATTGCCGGGCACGGCAGGCGGCGCTGCCGCGGTGCCTCCGGTGCCGACGATTTGCTTGACCGCCTCGCGCACCGGCGCGACGGACGGGTCGGAACCCGCACCCAGGGCGCTGAAAATCGTGTCCACGGGATGCTGCGGCGTTTCGGGCGAAGGCGTGGTTTCGGCGGCGGGCGCGGTCTCTCCAGACTTGACGATGGTCCATCCGCCTTCCGGATTGGGCCAGCCGTAGAGTTCGATGGACGGATCAACCATCGCCTCGCCCAGCAGCGTGTTGTGGCCGTTCAACTCGCCCAGTGTGCGGTAGCGCGCCCGCAGGAACGACATGGATTTTTCGGACACCTGCGCGGCGACGTCGGCAACGGGCATGTAGGGCGTGGATGCGCCGATGTTGGTGCCGGGGGCCATGAGGATTCTCTTGCAGGAATAGCTGATGAGCGCGCCGGCCGAAATGGCGCCGCGCCCCTTGATGTAGGCAATGCTCGGGCACCCGGCGCGTCCGACCGATTCGGTGATTTCGATGGCCGAATCGACCCGGCCGCCGAAAGTGTCGATGACCAGGACCACGGCGGCGGCACCCTGGGAGTCGCGCTCTATGGCGCGTCTGACCATCACCGCGAGTCCGTCGTCAATTTCGCGGTCAATGGGACATACCAGGACGAATCCGCCCGCGGCGGACGGTGTGGCCGCTTGGGAGGAATCCTCCGCCGCGCCCGTATTGGCCGATCCTGACACCAGGGCCGCCAGCAACGCGGCGAGGCCTATGAACACCCGCTTTCCTCTCATGCAATAACTGTACACCAATCGCGGAGGCGGCGCAAAGGAGACGTGAGGGTCTTGGGTCTGGGGTCTAGTGAGAACAAAGGCCGAAGGCCGGCTTCTTCACTAAACTTTTCACACCTCGCCCTCCGCCTCACTAGACCCCAGCCCCAAGACCCTAGACCCTATTCCACCGTCAGCACACCCGCAACGCAGGCCATCATGAAGGTGGCAAGGGTTCCGGCGGCGAGTGCGCGCATGCTCATGGCGGCGATCTCGCCGCGGCGATCGGGCGCGAGGCAGGAGAGTCCGCCGATCATGATGCCGACGCTGCCGGGATTGGAAAAGCCGCACAGGGCGTAGGTGGCGATGGCGGCGGAACGCGGGCTGATGAGGTGCTGCTCTATCATGGGCTGCATGTTCTGGTAGGCGATGAACTCGTTGAACACGGTCTTGGTGGCCAGCAGTTCGCCGACGCGGGGCACGTCGGCCATGGTGACGCCCATGAGCATGGCGAAGGGCCGGAACAGCCAGCCGAGAATCACGTTCACATGCAGGCCGCACAGTTTCACCGTGCCCATGTCCACCAGGTGGATGAGGCCGATGAAGACGATCAGCATTGCGCCGACGTTGAGCGCCATGGTCAGGCCGGTGCTGGCGCCGCGGGCGGCGGCGTCGAAGATGTTCTCGCTCTCGATGGGGATCTCGAAGCGGTGCGCGGCCGAGGACGTCTCGGGAAGCCCCGTCTCGGGGATCATGATCTTGGCGATCGCGATGGCGGCGGGCGCGCTCATGAAGGACGCGGCGAGCAGGTGGCCCGGCTCGGCGCCGAAGCTGGCGTAGGCGACCATGACGCTGGCAGCGATGGAGGCGAGGAAGGACACCTCGACCACGAACAACTCGGACCGGGTCATTTTCTTCATGTACTCGCCGTAGGCGGCTGCCGACTCAATGCCGGTGAAGATTTGGAGGGCGGCGGCGAAGGTTTCGGCGCCCGAAGTTTTGAGCGTGCGCTGCATGACCCAGGCGATGGCGCGGATGACGGCCTGCACGACCCCGAGATGGGTCAGGATGCCCGCGACACCGGCCACGAGGATGATTGTGGGGAGCACGTTGAACGCGACCACCGCGCTGACGGGATAGGCCGCCTGCGCGGCCATTTGTCCGTCCGCCCCGGGGGCGACCACACCCTGGATGAGGAAGAACCGGGTGAGGTTGCCAAAGACAAACTCGGCGCCCGCCGTGCTCGCCGCAGTGAGCAAATCGAACGCGGCCCGCACACCGTCGAAGAAGGCATGGCCCGCGGCGGTGCGCAGCACGATGACGCCGAACGCAAACTGGAGCGCCACGCCCCAGAACACAAGCCGCCACGGCATGAGGCGGCGGTTTTCCGAAAGGCACCAGGCAACCGTGACCAGCGCAGCCAGACCGGCCATGCTCGTGGCGCGCATCATCAATGACGATTCCATGAAGTCCTCCTGCCAACATATGCGGGTGAGCCGTTCCCCGGCGGACTTTCCCGCGCACAGGCTGTCGGCGCCGTACTCTGACAATCCCGACGGCAGCGGCAAGTCGGCATACGGGGGGGGCGTTCCACATGACCGGAGCGTATTGTGTGGCATCCACCGGGCAATTTGCCAGCGGAACATCCCGCCCGAAAAAGGGAAACCGGGAGGGTTTCCGTCAGGAAACCCTCCCGGGGGGAGCGAAGGCGCGCGAAACTAAAGGGCCACAGACATCATGCCGATGGTGTTTGCGACGAGCGAATTGCAGATGCCGCTGCCCTGTGCCTCGTACTTTGAGAACTCCACATGGCCGTCCATGTACAGCACATTGGAACCGCCTGGAACGTGGTTGAACGCGGTCTGGTCAATCGCCACGAGGTCAAACATGATGGGGAGGGCGCTTTGGGACACATTGGCGCTGCCGGCATTGTTGATGTCGGTAATAAGGAAACGCTCAACACCGTCGCGCAGATGGTAAACGGTGTCGCCGCCGCCATTGCCCCAACCTGTCCATTGGGCCGTCAACTTGACGTCGGATTGGACCGCATTCGCTATGGCGTTGCCGTCTTTGCCAAGAACGGCCGAAACCAGGCCTCCGTTGCTGATCAGGGCGTTTATGGTCCCGACCAACTGCGGCAGGCCGCCGGTGGCGATGTTCGTCGGAGTGGCATGGGGTGTACTGCCGGCGGCAAATTGGGACATGAGCGTTTGGATGAGCGACAAATCGCCCAGAGTGCCAACGGGCGGGGTGTAGCCGAATTTGTCCATGGTCCAGCCCAAATAGGCGTAGCTGTTGTCCACCGCGCTGGCGCACGAACTGCTCGTCTTGATCCCGTTCATGCACCACTGGCCGTTTATCTTCATGTTCTTCACCGTGTCACTCAGCCTGGAGCTGGACGGACAAACGAGAATCATGGGATCCGTCAGGTATTCGGAATACATGGCGAAGAGATTGGGTCCCAGGTCGAAGGAGGGTATCCTGTTTGTTGACGGGTTGGCCATGTCGCTGATCCAGGGGTAGATGCCGAGCTGGATGGGGGGGAATGCGCCGCCAGCCTCGTTGTTGTACATCTTGAAAATGACCCCCATCTGTTTGAGGTTGTTCTGGCAGCTTGACCGGCGCGCGGCCTCGCGGGCGCGGGCCAGCGCAGGCAGCAGGATGGCCGCCAGAATGCCGATGATCGCGATGACCACCAGCAGTTCAATGAGTGTGAATCCGGGACGTTTGTGTTTCATGGGATGTTTCCTTTCGATGAATGTTTAAATAGACCTAATCGAACCGTTTCCGGCCTTTGCTGGGTTGCTCCACAACGAGCGCATCTGCCATCAACCAAACAAAGCCCGTACGTAAGAATAAGTCTAGCACAGGCCCTATATTTTCGCAATAAGCTTATTTTAAGGGAATTTGCGATCTCCTGTGGAACGAGGTGACATTTCCCCCCAATAACAGCTTTATCGGAGGTCGGCCTCGCGGCACGGACTGGCGTCGGCAGCGCGGCGGACAGCTCGGTTCCTGCCGGAATAAGACAGGTTTGGGGTTCGCGCGCCGGTGGGGCTTTTTGCTACACTCGTTTCCTATGACTCCTCTTGACACCAAGCCAGTAATCATCCAGAGTGACCGGAGCATCCTGCTTGAAACGGACGGCCCGGCTTTCGAGGATGCGCGGGACTGTCTTGCGGGGTTTGCGGAGCTTGTCAAGTCGCCCGAGCATATCCACACCTACCGGCTGACGGCACTTTCGCTGTGGAACGCCGCGGCGACGGGGATGACGGCAGCGGAGATCATCGAGGGCCTGGAGAAATACAGCAAGTACGAGATCCCGCAGAACATCTACACCGAGGTGCGGGACACGGTGGCGCGGTACGGCCGGCTCAAGCTGTACCGGGGCGTGGACGGGCGGCTGGTTATTGAGTCCGACGACACAATGCTGATCATTGAACTGCTGCACCAGAAACTGCTGCAACCCTACATTCTTGGGTCGCCCGACGGCAAGCGCATTTTCATCAAGCCCGAAGAGCGGGGCAACGTCAAGTGCGCGCTGGTTAAGATCGGCTTTCCGGTGGAGGACCTTGCGGGCTATGTGCAGGGCGCGCCCCTGGAGGTGAAGCTTCGCGAGGAATGCCTGTCGGGGCGTCCTTTCGGCCTGCGCAAGTACCAGCACGAGTCGGTGGACGCGTTCTACGCGGGCGGCTCGAACCGGGGCGGAAGCGGGGTGGTTGTGCTGCCCTGCGGCGCGGGCAAGACGGTGGTGGCGATTGGCGCGATGGCCGCCACGCAGACGCAGACGCTGATTCTCACCACAAACACGGTGGCGCTGCGCCAGTGGAAGGCCGAACTGGTCGACAAGACGACGTTGCGCGAGGACGAGATTGGCGAGTACAGCGGTGACACGAAGAACATCCGGCCGGTGACCATCGCCACCTACCAGGTGCTGACCTACCGCAAGACCAAGGACAGCCCGTTCATCCATTTCTCCATTTTCGACGAGGGCAACTGGGGCCTGATCGTCTACGACGAGGTGCACCTGCTGCCCGCGCCGGTCTTCCGGGCGACGGCGTCATTGCAGGCACGCCGCCGGCTGGGGCTCACGGCCACGCTGGTGCGCGAGGATGGGCGCGAGGAGGACGTGTTTAGCCTTATCGGCCCGAAGAAGTACGACGTGCCCTGGAAGGTGCTGGAAAAGCAGGGCTGGATCGCCCAGGCGCTGTGCACCGAGATTCGCGTGCGGCTGCCCGAAGACTGCCGCTACCAGTACGCGGTCGCACCCAAGCGCAACAAGTTCCGCATCGCATCGACCAACCCGTCGAAACTGCGGCTGTGCGATCTTCTGGTCAAGCGCCACGCGGACGACAACGTCCTGATCATCGGCCAGTTTCTCGACCAGTTGAAAGTCCTGCAGAAGCATTTCAAGGCGCCGATCATCACGGGCAGCACGCCGGTGCGCGAGCGCGAGGTGCTGTACAAGGCGTTTCGCACGGGCGAGATCAAGCTGCTGATCGTGTCCAAGGTGGCGAACTTCGCCATCGACCTGCCCGACGCGAACGTGGCGATACAGGTGTCCGGCACCTTCGGATCGCGGCAGGAGGAGGCGCAGCGGCTTGGCCGCATCCTGCGCCCCAAGGCGGATGCGAACACGATTGCCCGGTTCTACTCGCTGGTCACGCGCGACACCTGCGACCAGGACTACGGCGTGAAACGGCAACTCTTCCTCACGGAGCAGGGCTACCGCTATGAAATCATCGGTGAGGACGCACTCTGCTACGCCGGGAGTGACGACTGAGGGAGGGCGGTTGGGGATGCTGTATGGACGGGACGGACTTCATGGACGGGGGATGTGCTTGTTCCACTTGGACTTGGGAACGAAGAACAACATCCCCCTAAATCCCCCTTCAAAGGGGGACTTAAGACGGCGTGTCTCTGCGTCCATGTCGTCCATGTCGTCCATGTCGTCCATAGTGTCCATAGTGTCCATAGTGTCCACCGGGCAGCACCCGCGCACGGTGTGTTCTTTTGAGGGAGGATCGTCATGACACAGATTGAATTCTATTGCGGCACGCACCGGTCAGGGCGCGAGGCGAAGATCGACGTGCTGGTGGCGCAGTACTGGGGCAGGGCGCTGCTGATCACGCCGACCCATGGTCTCGCCGCACGGCGCGTGGAGGCGTTGCTGGCGGACGGCGCGCTTCCCGGCGGGTTTGGCGCGTCGGTGTGCGAGTTCACCGGGTTTGCCGAGGACCTAATCGCCGTCGAAGGGAGGCGTCCGCGCCGGATGGAAAGTCTCGACCGGCTGCTGCTGATGGAGGGCTGCCTGGCGGAAATGGCGGCGGAGCGCGCCGCCGATGATGGGGGTCCAGACCCGGCCGCGCCGGGTTGGCCGCGGCACCTGCTTGAAGTGGTCACCCAACTCAAACAGGCGGCCATCGAACCGGGAGAATTTCAGAAGCGTGTGGCGGGACTCAAGGTTCCGGGGCACTTCGACGCGCTGGTGGCAGGTGCCTATGCGCGTTACCAGGCGGCGCTGCACGCTTCGGGCGCTTATGACGTGCCGGGCCTGTACTGGGAGGCGCGGGACCTTTGCGAAAAGGGCACCCCAAGAATACTTGCGGGCGTGGAACTGGTCGTGCTGGACGGATTTGATGATTTCACGCCATCCCAAATGCGGCTCATCGCGGCGCTGGCGCCGCGCGTGCCCAAGCTGGTGATCGGCCTGAACCACGACATGGACCCTGACCGCATGGACCTCTTCGAGGTGCCCCGGAGTGCGTATGAGCGGCTGCGGGAAAAGTTGAGGGACGCAGGCCTGGAGACCCTTGGGGCACATGCGCTTCAATCAGCCCCGGCTGAAACCTGGTCGCAGTTTGCCGCCGCGAAACTGGTCCCGCGCACGCGCATTTCGGTGGAAGACAGAGACCGGACCCTGGCGGGTTTGGAAGACAATGTGCGGCTGATTTCCTGTCTCGACAGCCAGCATGAACTTGAGACCGTGGCCCGCGCCGTCAAGCGGCACATTCTGGAGGAGGGCGTCGCGCCCGGCCGCATCGCGGTGGCGTTTCGCGAGTTTGGGTCCGTGGCGGGCCCGCTGCGCGAGCTGTTCCGCGAGTTCGGCATTCCCTGCCGTGCGCGGCACCGCACTCCACTGCGCGAAAGCGCGGCGGGCATTTTTGTGCTGCGCCTGCTGGAGGCGGTGAACGGTTGGACGCGTCCGGCGGTGGTGGACGTGATGGCCTCTCCGTGGTTTCAGCCCAAAGAAGTGCCCGGTATGGTGGACGCCGCGCCGATGCTGGCCCGCGAGGCCAACCACGTCACCGGGCGCGCGGAGTGGTTTGCCGGGCTTAACTGGCTCGAAGGACGTTTGAACAGGCGCGGGAACACGGATGACGACGGGCCGGGCCGGCTGCCCCTGTCCGGCGAAGAGACCAAGGCCGCGCGGGCGGCGATGCAGGCACGATCACAGGCACTGGCGCGACTGGACGACGACCTCCCGGGAAACGCCTCCGTGAAAGCGCACACGGTTGCTCTGGCTGAAGCGTTACGGGCGTGCGGCATTGGGCAAGGGCTCAAATCACTGTCCGATGATTGTCACCGGAAGGCGGAGCAGGACGCACTGGCGGCCATGGCGCGGGTTATTGAGACGCTGTACGACGCGGATCGAACCGGGGAGAGCATGTCGCGGGCCACGTTCGCCGGTGTGCTGTCACGGGCAATGGACGGAGAGACTTTCGTGTGGCCCGACGATCGGGCGGGCGTGTGGTGCGGAGAGGCGACCAAGCTGAAGCATGAAGCGTTTGACCACGTGTACTACTGCGGCGCGAACGAAGGCGTGGCACCGCGCCCGCCGTCTTCCAATCCGGTGTATCCGCAGACGGACGTGGAGCGGCTGCGCGAAGCCGGCGTGGATATCAGTGGCGCAGCCGAACATTCCAGCCTGGAGCGGCTGCTGTTTCACCATGCGCTGTGCGGGGCGGAAAAGACGTTCACCGTGACATGGCGCATGCAGGGAACCGACGGGCGGGAGGCGCTGCCAGGGGCGTTCGTCGCCGAACTGCGCGATCTGCTGGGCGACCACACGGTGGCACCGCGTCCGCGCGCGGACAGCCTGGTGCCCGAGCCGGGCGACGCGGCCTGCGTGCGGGACGTGGCGAACGCGCGGTTCCTGCGGGACTGTCCACGTTTGGCCAAGGCCTTCGACAAAGAGTTCGCCGACATGGGCACGGCGCTTGCAATGGAGCAGAGCCGCCACAGTGAGGCTGATTTCGATGCCTACGACGGGGTGCTGGCCGATGCGGACACAGTTGCCTGGGTGGCGGGACGATTTGGTGAAGGGCACCAGTTCAGTGTGAGTCAGATTGAGAAGTACCTCGGGTGCCCGTTCTCCTTCTTCGTCCGCCATGTGCTGGGCATTGAGGACCTGAAAGAACCTGCCGAGGAACTGGAGCCGCTGCTGCGCGGCACGCTCTTTCACGAGGCCATGCGGCTGTTGCAGGAGGCCCATCCGCGCAAATCCGCCGCGGCCCTGTTGACGGAACACGGCGATACGCTTGCCGAAGTGCTGGACGCCGCGCTGCGCGCGGCATTCGAGGCGAACGCCTGGCGAACAGGACCGGTGCCCGACGCGCTGCTGGCGGCCGAGCGCGCGCGGATGGTGAGGCAACTGCTGCGCTTCATGAAGCGGGCCGCGGATCTGCTGGGCGACGAGTACAAACCGGCCCATGCCGAGGCGGCCTTTGGCCAAACGCGCGGCACGCGCGGAACGACGCTGTATGTTCCGGAATCCTATGTGTTCGCGCAGGAAGAATTGCGCGCGCAGTTCTCCGGCAAGATTGACCGCATTGACCTTGCGGACGGCGGGCGCGCGCGAATCATCGACTACAAGACCGGCGCGGTGCCTGGAAACAAGGACATTTACGATGGTATAGACCTCCAGTTGACCGTGTACCAGTGGGTGCTGTCGCAATTGCTGCTGCCGGGCATTGTCTGCGACGAGGCATGGTATTGCTCGCTAACCAAGAATGCGGACGTTGACGTGACGGGCAGGAGCGCCAAACGGATGAGGGACAAGTGGGCGGGGCGGGAAGGGGCGGCGCAGGCGGCCATCGTGCGGGCTGTCAGCGGCATTCGGGCGGGCTGGTTCCCGCCCGATCCGCGCAACCCCGACAGTCATGACTGTCCTGATGCGGGCCGGTTCCAAAAGACACGCGTTGCGCGCAAGCGGGCCGCAATGGGTCTGGACGCGCGCGGCGGCGTTTTGAACGGCGGGGAGGACGGGGCATGAACATGACATCTGAACAGCGGGCGGCCATTGAGAGCCGGGCCCGGCTGATTTGCGTGGACGCGGCGGCGGGATCGGGCAAGACGCACATCCTGGTGGAGCGGATTGTGCACCTGCTGGAGCGCAGCGGCGCGCGGCTTGAGGGGATCGTGGCATTTACGTTCATGGAAAAGGCGGCGGCTGAGATGAAGGCGCGGCTGCGCAGGCGCTTTCGCGAGCGCGCGCTGGACCCCGAAGCCACGCCCGAAGAGGCGACGCGCTGGCGTGCTTTCGAGCGCGGCGTGGATGGGGCGCGCGTGTCGACCATACACGCATTTTGCATGGCCGTGCTTCGCGAGAATGCGCTGCGGCTTGGAGCCGATCCCGATGCGGCGATGCTGGGCGACGGCGAGGCGGACCTGCTTGCACAGCAGGCGGTGACCGGTACGCTGCACGCGATGCTGCACGAGGGCGATCCGCATGCGCTGCGGCTGGTGGTCGAGCACGGATCAGCGGCGGCTGGACAGGCGTTGAACGGCGTGCTGCGCCGTCGCGCCGTCTTCCGCGATGTGTGTGAAACCCTGCCGATGGAAGACGCGGCCGCGCTGCTGGCCGAGTGGCGCAGGCGCTGCGCGGACGAGTTCAACCGGCGCATGCGCGATCTGCCGCAGTCGTGGACGCTGCACGGGCTGCTGGGCAGGCTGCGCGCGCTGGACGGATTCTGCACGTCCCCCGACGAGGCGCGCGAGGCGCGCCGGGTTCGGGCGCGGGATATCCTTGCCGCGATTGCGGCGGGCGGCACCGACGTGAAGGCAATTCTGCTCATGCTGGAGACACTGCTGGAGTCCGACGGACTGCGGGCCAGCAAGAAACCGTGGACGGACGAAGAGGCGTACACAAAGACCGAGAAGCTGCTTAAGGAGGTCAAGAGCTTCGCGGAGAAGGCGCTGCAGCCGCTGGAGGCTAAGAATCCGCAAACGGACACGGACGCGGCGCAACTGGCGGTTTCGTTTGCGGCGGTGGCGCGTCGGGTCATTGAGGCGCACGATGCGGCGAAACGCGCCATGAACGCCATGGACTTCGACGATCTCATCGACAAGACGCGGTCGGCATTGCGGGACGATCCCGCGCTGTGCGCCCGCGTTGCCGGGGGCATCCGCTATCTGTTGATTGACGAGTTCCAGGATACGGACCGAGTGCAGTACGCCATTGCCGATTCGCTGGCAGCCTGTCCGGACGGTCCGGCGCTGTTTGTGGTGGGCGATCCAAAACAATCCATCTACCTGTTTCGCGGGGCCGATGTGGGACTCTTCGGAGATGTGCGCGGGCGCGCGGGGAATGATGCACTGCCGCTGTCGAAGAACTTTCGCAGCCTGCCCGATGTGCTTGGTTTCGTGAACAGCCTGTTTTTCCGATCCGGCCTTCTTGCGGCAGTGGAGGACTACAAGGGCATCGGCGCCGACCGCGCGGCGGTCGGCGATGCGCCGCGCATCGAGGTGTTTGTGCCGCGACCCGGCGACGACGGCAAGGCGCTCAAGGTGGAGGAGCAGGCCCAGGCCGAGGCGGACTATCTGGCGCGGCGTGTGCGCGCCATGGTGGAGTCGGCGCAACTGCTGCCGGTGGACAGGGAGGGCCAGCGCCGTCCCGCCGGTTACGGCGACATTGCGGTGCTGTTCCGCAAAACCACACACATGCACCTGTACGAGGAGGCGCTGCGCCGCGCGGGCGTGCCCTACTGCCGCGCCGCGGGAGAGGGCTTCTACGAGCGGCAGGAAATCATGGACGTGCTGCACCTGCTCAAGGCCGTGACGGACCCGTGGAACGAACCGGCACTGTTGGCCTTTCTACGCAGTCCCATGGCATGTTTCAGTGACGACGAGATCGTGCGGCTGCGCAGGGCGGGCGGTGTGGCGCGCGCCTTTCATGGGGACACGATACCGGAGGGCTTTCCGCGTCCGGAGCGGTTGACCGCGATCCGGGCGCTTTTGCAGGAACTGCGCGGGAGTGCTGATTTGCCCTGCGGCGCGTTTTTGCGGCGCGCGCTCGAATTGACCCGGTTTGAACCGGTGCTCATGGGGCAGTATCAGGGTTTGCAGAAGGTGTCGAACCTGCGCAAACTGGTGGGTGCGGCCGACAATTTCGCGCGGCGTGCCCCGGCGGGACTCCGCGGGTTTGTGCAGTACGTGGATGACCTGCGCAGCGGCACGGCGCGCGAGGGCGACGCCAATTTGCAGGCCGAGGGCGGCGACGCCGTGGTGCTGCTGACTGTCCACAAGGCGAAGGGCCTGGAGTTTCCCATTGTGTTTGTGGCGGACACGGGCGGCGCGCGTGGCGGTCACACGCCTGCGGTGCACATGCATAGCGCGCTGGGCCTTGCGCTGAACCCGGAGGATGAGGACGGCGAAAGGTCGTCCTGCGCGATGGCGCTGGCTGTCCGGGACCGCAACGCGCGCGAGGAGGAGGCAGAGGAGGCGCGCACGCTTTATGTGGCACTGACCCGCGCCCGTGACTATCTGGTGCTGATGGGACCGCCCAATCCCAAGCCGGACTCGTGGTTTGGCGTGATTGACCGAGTGTTTGGCGTGGCCGCGTTGGAGGACGGCGCGGCGTTCAACGGCAAGACGTGGCGGGGCGTGGTTTATCGTGATCTGCCGGAGGAACTGCCAGCGAAGCCCGAGACCGCGCCGGATGCGGACGTTGATCTGAATCGCCTCCGCGCGCGGATTGGACCCATTGTTGTTACGGGCGCGCCGGAACGAATGATGTTCTCGGTGTCGGAAGTCTTGAACCAGATCTTTGGCGACGGCGGGGAGGAGGAAAGCGGCGGCACCGAAGCCGGGGAACGGCGGCGGCAGGACGAAGAGGACCGGGGAGGCCGCAGTTACGCCATGGCGCGGGGCACACTGGCGCACCGTCTTTTTGAGGGCTGGGATTTTGCGAAGGATATGCCGCCCGATCTGGACGAATTGGTGAAAGATGCGCGGCTGGGCCTGACGCTCCGCGCACGTCTTCGGGAAGAAATGGAAACGATGGTGAATCGTTTTCGTGGTTGCCCTTTATACGGGCGGCTGGCCACAGCCGGGGAGCTGAAGCGTGAAGAGCCCTTTGTGATGGCCCTGGGCGGTGCGGCGATACGCGGCACCATCGACGCACTGCTGGCTGACGGGACGGTCATTGATTACAAGACCGGCAAATCTGACGCGAAGAAGACAGAGCGCTACCAGGTGCAACTGGCACTGTACGCGGCGGCGGTGCGTCGCCTGTTGGGGAAAGAACCGGGCGAGGGTGTGCTGTATTATGCGGATCTTGGGGAAGCGGTGACCGTTGCGCTCGACGCGGCGAGGGTGGAATCAGCCATTACGCGCGCCGAAGGGGCTGTTCACGTGCTGCGCGGCTCAGGGGTATAGCGATCCATTGTGCGCTAACGGGTCCAACTGTCCGATCGCGCACCGACGCCTATTTGGATTCAGTGACGGGGCGGCCGGTCTTTAGGTCGCGCCAGACGCCGTCGATGCGCAGGGTGATGGTGCCGCCCAATGCGGCCACCTGGGCCAGCGGGGGATGGGTTGGCAGCAATGCCTTGTACTCGTCGCTGTCCACAGACAGTTCGGTGAGCACCTCGCCTTTGTAGTTTTGTTCGACCCAGCCGGTATCGGCGCGGACGAACACCCGTCCGGCCACCTTGCGCTGTTCAGCCTGCTTCTCGGCAGCGGCGGTAGGGGCCTGCGGTCCGGCTCCTGCGGCGGTGGCCGACGCGCTTGATTCCGCCTCGGCGGGCGCGGGGGCTGGTGCCGGTGCGTTGGCGTCGGCGGGTGGAGGTGGCGGGGAAGCCGGAGTGGCTTGTCTGGCGCTGAAAAGCTTGGCGAGCGCGCGTTCGCGGTCCTGCTTGGTCAGTGGCACCAACGGGGGCATTTCGGT
>CAIXUF010000361.1 GCA_903922535.1 Candidatus Hydrogenedentota bacterium | reverse complement strand
GCCCAGCCCCGCCGGCAGCGTGTAGGAGCGCGTGGCCGTCGATGGCTCCCAAGCCGTCCAATGCGCCCCGTCGTCACTGAAGCGCATCCGCGATACGCCCGAACCCGTGCCGTCCTCCCAGCTCAGTCCCAGCGAAACTGCCTGGCTGATCGTCGTCGTCGCACCGCCGTTAATGACGATGCTTCCCGTGGGTGCCGTGGTGTCCAGCAGGATGTAGTCGTTGTACACGGCCGAGCGGTTGTTCGCCTTGTCGAGGTACTGGACGCGCACCGTTTTGTGCCCGTCCCCGCTTGGGAGCGTGTACGGACGCGTGGCCGCCAGTGCTTCCCAGGCGGTCCAATGCGCGCCGTCATCGCTGAACCGCTTCCGCGACACGCCCGAGCCGTCCGCGCCGTCATCCCACGTCAGCGCAAGGGTGACCGCAGTGGTGTTCGTGGCGCTGCGGTTGTTGTTGATGACAATCGTACCCGTCGGCGGCGTGGTATCCGTGGCAAACCCCGTCGACTGCGGCAATCCCGCAACCGCAAGGCATAACGTCACCGGAACAAGTCCCAGAACCCATGACATCTTCCTCATCACACTCACTCCCTTGGTGAACTGCCCGCCGGTAGAGGTGCGCGGGCATCCTTTCCCGCGGCGCATGCCTAGGGCGGACCCGCTCACCTGCCGCTGACATCGTACGCCGGAAATAGAATTCTGTCAATTGCACGAAACAGCCGTCTTTTCACAAACGAACAACGAGGAAGAACCCTGCCTTCCGCGCGAACGCATCGGCGGGAAACGGGGCACAAGCAAATCAAAAAAAAACGACCCCGCGCGGGGCGCGGGATCGAAAAGTGTAAAGCGGAACAGTGCAGAGGGCAAAAGGGCTATAGAGTCTAGGATTCCGGAGTCCGCACAATGCGAAACCCGATCCAGTAGCTCGTGCCGTACGTATTACTACCGTAGGTGCGGTACGCCGACCGGCAGAAGGTGTCGACGTTGCCCCAGTTGCCGCCGCGAAGCACCCGGCGTTCACCCCGAGGACTATCCACCCAGGCCTGGCCACCCGTAGGCGCGCCCGTGTAGTTCACATGCAAGTCATCCTCACACCACTCAAACACATTGCCGCTCATGTCATACAGGCCAAAGGCGTTGGGCAGCTTCGTGCCCACCACATGCGCGTATGCCTCGTCCGCATAGTAGGCATTGCCGTCGTACCAGGAGTAGTCCCCGATGGCCGTGTAGCCGGGGTCGTCGCCCCAGTAGAAACGCGTCGTCGTGCCCCCCCGGCAGGCATACTCCCGCTGCGCCTCAGAGGGAAGACCGAATGTCTTGCCTGTGTAACTGTTCACCGCCGTCAAGAATGACTGCGCATCATCCCAGGACACATCTATCGCCGGACTGTCCAGATTGTAAAGCACATGGAATCCTCCCGCCCATGGTGTCGTTCCCATCACCGCCGTCCACTGCCGCTTGGTCAGCGCATACTTGCCCGTCCAGAATCCGCCCAGCGTCACCGAATGCTGCGGGGTTTCGACATCCGGGGTGCTGTCCTGCTCGCCCGGGGAACAGCCCATCATGAAGGTCCCGGCCGGTATCCACACCATGGTCAGCGGCACCTTGCCCGGCAGCAGCACCGTCTCCGTGGAGCCGGGGCCTGGCGTTGCCACCACCTTGATGTAATCGTTGTATACGGCGGAGTAGTTGCCCGCGCCGTCCAGGTACTGGACGCGCACGGTGTGGTTGCCCAACCCCGCCGGCAGCGTGTAGGCGCGCGTGGCCGTGAAAGACTCCCAAGCTGTCCATGTTGAGCCGTTGTCGCTGAAGCGCATCCGCGTCACGCCCGAACCCGTACCGTCCGCCCAGGCAAGCCCCAGCGAAACGACCTGGCTGACCGTCGTTGATGCCCCGCCGTTGATGATAACGCTTCCCGTGGACGCCGTCGTGTCCAGCAGGATGTAGTCGCTGTACACGGCCGAGCGGTTGTTCGCCTTGTCGAGATACTGCACCCTTACCGTCCTGTGGCCATCCGCACCCCCAGGCAACGTGTAGGCCCGCGTTGCCACCAGCATTTCCCAGGGGGTCCAATGCGCGCCGTCAT
>CAIXUF010000360.1 GCA_903922535.1 Candidatus Hydrogenedentota bacterium | reverse complement strand
TTGCCGGCCATGACCACCCAGAAGTCATTGAACGCGGTCACCTTGCCCACGTAGGAAACGGGGCGCTGCTCACGGAAGTATTTGCGCATTTTCACGCGCACAAGACGGTCTTTAAGCATGATCTAAACCTCCATAGGCGGAGAATCCGCCTCCGCTGCCTGCCAGTATACCACAGTGTGTGATTGGCCGTGGCATGGGCGTCCCGCCCATGTTTCCGGATCATGGGCAAGAGGCCCATGTCGCACGAATGCACGGGTTCTTCGTTTTGCGTCCGGCAATACGTTGCCTGTTCATCGGCCTGAAAGGCTTCAACATGAAAGCCTGGGGCAACGCCCCAGGAAGTCGGATCGCCAAGAAAAGAACGCCCTGAAGGGGCACAACAAGGTGTTGTTCGCCATTTGCCCAGGGCGTTGCCCAGAGCTTTCCTGTATTGGCCCTTCGGGCCGGAAGACGGGGTCTCAGAACTTCATCAGAATGCCGTCGGGGTCCGGCTTCTTGTCCGCGCGGACCATGGTCACGAAGAGGATGGTGGCCAACGCCGGCACGATGGACGCGACAATAATCACCGGCGCGTAGGAGAACTGGGTCGTCACAGAACCGATGAGCTTGGTCGTGATGATGGTGCCCAACCCGGCGCTCGTGCCCGCAAGCCCCATCACCGTGCCCACGGCCCGGGTGTGGAACACATCCGTCGGCAACGTCAGGAACATGGTGCCGCAGCAATTGTAGGCAAACATGCAGTAGGCCGAAATGGCCAAAAGCGCCCAGTAATTGTCCGTCCACAGTGTCAGCGCGATGACGGCCATGCTCGGCCCAAAGAACATGAGCAGGACACGCCGGGCCCTTCCCGGCTGCCAGCCGCTGCGCACCAGGATGGACGACAGGCTGCCCGCGAAAAGGCTGCCCAGCAGCGCACCCACCATGGGGCCCGCGGAGCCCAGCGCGCTGTCGGTCAGGGAGAAGTGCTTCTCGTCTCTCAGGAACAGCGCGAACCAGTTCGTGACGAAAAACCAGAAGGGATCGAGCAGAAACCGGCCCAGCACCAATCCCCAGGTCTGTTTGTAGCGCAGCAGCTTTCCCCAGCCAATCTTGACGGTTTCACCCGGACTCCCTGAAGGGGCGGCGGCGCGGCCCGCCTGAATATGCGCCAGTTCTTCTTTTGAAATGCGCGGGTGTTCCTCGGGCTTGCGATAAACCAGCAGCCACAGGATCAGCCATACAAAGCCCATGGACGCGGTAATCACAAATGCCGGCCGCCAACTGTGGAAAGTGGAGTAGATGAACACGGCAACAAACGGCGCCGCAAACCCCCCGGCGGCGCACCCGCTGTTGTACAGCGCCACGGCAAGCGCCCGCTCTTTTACGGGAAACCATTCGGATACCGCCTTCGCGCCGCCCGGATTGTTCGCCGCCTCACCGGCGCCCAGCAGGCACCGAAACGTCGCAAAGGTGTATTTGCCCCCGGCGATGGCCGTCAGCGCGCCCACAAAAGAATAGCAGGCCACGCTTGCGGCAATGCCCAGCCGCGTGCCAAAGATATCCAGAAGTCGTCCCACCACCGACTGCATGACCGTGTAGGACACGGTGAACGCATTCACGATGAACTGGTAGTCGTTGCCGTCCCAGCCATACTGTTCTTTGAGGTACGGGGCCAGCGCCGACAGGGTCTGGCGGTCGATATAGTTGATGAACGTCACAACAAAGAGCAGCAGCCCGATCCACCAGCGCAGATGGGGAATCGGCGCCTTGCGCGAAGCGGGCTGCTGTGCGTCGTTCATGCGGTCGCTCCGGTCATTCGGGCAGCGGCTTGTCCTTGGTTTCCGGGGCGGCGAAGAGGATCACGAGACAGCCCAGCACGTAGACCGCCATGACCGCGTAGACCATGCCGGCCATGCCCAGGTGCGCCTTGATCGGGATGGTCGCGAACAGCATGCCTGCCGTGATGTACCGCGCCACGTTGTAGCAGAATCCCGTGCCCGTCGAGCGCATCCGCGTGGGGAACAGTTCGGGAAAGTACACCGCGAACCCGCTCAGCACGGACAGCAGCGCAAAACCGAGCAGGAAGAACAGAACCACCGCGACCCAGTGGGAGTTTGTCAGGAAGAAGACGGCTGGCACCATCACCATGCAGGCAACAAATGCAAGGAGAAAGCCCTTGCGCCGCCCCAGCCGCTGTGCCACATAGCCAAAGCACAGGGCGCCGCAGGCGCAGCCGAAGTTCTGCGAAAAGCCCGCAATGCTCACCCACTTTTCGGCGAAAGCCTTCAAGTCGGGCACACTCTGCGGGTTCAACACGGAACGCAACAGCTCGGGCGTCAGCACGCCGACGCCCCAGAAGCCGATCACGCCCACCGCCGCCAGGGAAACCCCGATGAACGTGTGACGCCGCAGCAGCGGCTCGCGGAACAGCGCGAGAATGCTGCCCAAACCGCCGGCGCCCCTCTTGGCCACGGCACGGGCCTGCACCCAGACTTCCGGCTCATGGACAAAACGAAGGATGATCACCAGAATGATCGCCGGACCCACGCCCACAGCGAACAGCCACCGCCAGCTCAGTCCGGCACTGAAGAAGGCCCCGTTGACCACCGCCGCCGTCATGTTGCCAAAGGCCGAGGCCGCCTGAACACCGGCCAGCGCGGTCGCCCGGGCGTGTATGGGGAAGGTTTCGGCCACCAGCGAGGCGCCGGCCGCGAATTCACCGCCCACGCCCAGGCCCATGAGGAAGCGCAACGCCGAAAACTGGTAGACGTCCTGGGCAAAACCGCTCAGCCCGCTGAGCACCGCATACATCAGGATCGTCAATTGCAGAGTGCGCACCCGGCCGAGCCGGTCGCCGATCATGCCGAAAAACAGTCCGCCGGTGGCCCAGCCGATCATCAGCGACGCCGTGGCGATGTTGGTCCAAGAGCCCACCAGCTTTGCATCCGACCCCGCGGCGCCCAGCAGATCCGCAATGGCCCGCTGCTTGGAAAACACAAACAGCCACTGGTCAAAAGTCTCGAAGGACCAGGCCAGGCAGGCCACCACGAGCACCAGATAGTGGTATCCCGTCAGTCCGTCGCCAAACCGTTTCCTCTCATGAAGCATCACGCCGTCTGCCATGGAAACCTCTCCGTCCGTTTGGGCCGTGGGGGCACAGTTCATCTCCGGCCACACCTGTAATGGCCGACAAGGGGTGTATTCCCAACAACGACCTGCCTAAAGGTACACGTCCCCGTCCGTCATGTCAAGAATGCGCCCGACCTGTACCGCAGGCGTCTCGCCCGCATCCGGCCACATGTTCCCAGCCACAATGTCAAGAATGCGCCCGGCCTGTACCGCAGGCGTCTCGCCTGCATCCGGGCAGACATTCCGGGCTGTAACCTTAAGAATGCAGTATCCGGCTACTCCACGATGAACCCGTGGTACAGCCCCATGTAATAGGGCAGCAGGAAGATCGTGCCGCTGCCCAGCATTTTGCCCCCGTACCCCGTGTCCAGTTGCCAGGGGTCCGTGTTCCAATGGCAAAAACTGCGCTCCGACGCCGGCAGCACCTTGCCGCTGATCCGGTGGCCCCGGTTGGGCTGGTGCGGCGCGCCCGGCTCCGTGGCCTGCTGTTTCGACAGCCGCACAATGTCGATCCGGTGGCTGTTCAGGTGGGGCCAGGTGATCCGGTCCAGCGAAATGTCCTTCAGTGTGAAGATGGAATCGTCCAGCCATTCGGGCCACGGCGAGATGTCCCGCAGGCCGTAGGCGTTGGTGTAGGTGCTGCCCCTGCCAAACGCCGCATAGCAGAAATTGAAGAACGGGTTCATCTCGGGTTCTTCAATGGTCCAGGCCGAGTAGAACGAGTACAGAATCTGGCGTTTCAGCCCGTCGTCCCGGCTGTACTTCATCAGGTTGTAGAAGCACATGAACGCCATTTCATCGTCCGACTGGTTGCCCGACCCGGGGCCGAAATGCACCTTGTAAAACATGGCGTTGGTCCGATAGCCGTGCCGGTCCACCAGTTCCCGTATGATGCTGCCGTACTTCAGGTCGCCCGTTATGTGCGCGGCCACGGCCAGATAAGAAAGAATGCTCAGCGATTTTATCCCCCGTTCGGGCCACCAGTTGGGGTCATTGTTCAGCGAATCAGGCCCGTAAATCGCCCACCGCGTGGGCTTGCCGTCGTGGTCCGTCAGGGTGAACCCGTTGTCAATCAGGTGGTCGGTCAGGTCGCGCACCACCTCGCGCACCCGTTCTTTTTCCTCCTCCGTGTCGGCGACAAGGTCGTAATAGGCCGGATAGAAAAAGTAATGCCCGTCCAGTTCATCGCTGCTGGTGTCGCTTTTCCAGTACCATTTGCCGTCCGACGTCTTGGGCCAGCGCTGCTCATAAACCTTCCAAAGCGGGTCATCCTCGTTGCGCACACGCTGGTCCAGTTCCATCCGGCCCTTGTTGGGGTCGGGGCCGTCGCCGGGTAGAATCGTGCGCGCCACATAGCCCTTGGGCGGCTTCGGATCGCTCATTTGGGTGACTTTTTGCAGAAAGCGCATCGCCTCGAAGGCCCGCGTGGCGCGCTGTTTCGCGGCGGGACTCTTGGTCGCCCCGTAGGCGAAACACTCGCCCGCGCCGTACATCCCCGTCCACAGCCCGTCATTGTCGCTGTCATGTTCGAAGGCGGTGCTCTTGTCCCCCGGCGTCTTGAGCAGCACCTCGGCCGTGTAGCCGTATTCCGTGCGCTTGATCAGCCGGTCCAGTTCGTCCTCGAAAAACGCAGCCTTTTCCGCCAGCGTCATCGCCTTGAAACCAATCCACCCGATGCCGCCGGGCGTGGCTATCCAGGCCTCACCGTTCTTGTCCACCGCGATGGCGTTCACCTGATCATTCGGAATCCAGCACCGCCCCTGCCGGTAATTCCACTCACCGTTCTTGAACCGAATGGCCCCCTTCTTCGTCCCAAACCACACCGAACCGTCCCCGCCCGCCGCCATGCAGGTGAAATCATTGTAGGGAAGCCCCTCCGCCCCCGTGTAAAACTTCCAGTTTTCCCCGTCATGGCAGCCCACCCCGGCCAGCGTCGCAAACCATTCGTGCCCCTTGGTGTCCACAGCCACCCCGCGCACGTCCGCCGCCGCCCATTGGCGGCCCTGCCCGTCGGACACGGTTTCCTTGCGGTAAAGGCCGTTGTCGTCCCGAAGGAAAAGCCCCGCCTCGGTCCCCAGCACTTTGGGTTCGGGACCCTCCGGGGCCGACATCCGCACCTCGATTCGCTCGGTTTCCCCCTCCTGTCGCGGCACGAGCCGGTATCCGCCCTCGGTGGGCTCCAGCACCCGGCGCGCGCGCTCCGCCTCCGCCTCCACCCAGCGGTTGCCCTCAAGCGTCACTGTCTTCTCCCCGGCTATAGCCATCAGGGTGTCCCCGTCAAACCAGGCCGCGGTGGCGTCATTGGACGGCAGCCCGTCTTCCATCGTGTAGCTTCGGGCAATCTCCTGTGGATACACCCCCACCCGCACCGGCGTATCCTGGCCCATGGCCGCATGCATTGCCAACACAGCCAACACGATTACACCGGCAAAGCGCCCATCCATGCATTCACTCCTTGACCTGACAAAACATCAAACATGAAACGCGCCGGCTCCCTGTCTGAGAGACAGGCACCCCTGTCCTGCCCGCGCCGGCGTCGCACTCATCCTTTCTGACCCGGCGGGCAGCGCCGCCGTTTCAGACAAACAACAAAACGGAGCCCCCGAAATGGAGGCTCCGTTGATTAAGCAAAGGGCGAAAAACAAATCCGGTCAGAATCAGACCTCGTCCAGCACCGCGCGCGAGATGGCTTTCGCCAGTTTGCGCCGCCGCCGCTCGGACGGTTTCTCGTAATATTTGATCTCTTTGAGCCGCTGCATCAGGCCTTCCTTGTTGCACTTCTTCTTGAAGCGCCGCAGGGCCTTTTCAAAGGGCTCATCAGCCTTTACGCGAACCTTGGTCACTTGCTCGACCTCCCCTCTAAATGGGATTCAGCGCGGCCGGTTTCGCGGGCCGCGCCGGTTGGGGGGTTACCGGTTGTCCTTCCAACAAAACGCGGGGCGCGTTTCTCGAAGGAACCCGAAGTATAGCAACCAACGGTCCCGGAGATCAATGCGCTGCCGAACTGCGGCATCCGCTGGCGCTTGGCCCCGGAATCCTTTCAAACTCCCATGGATCACATTCCTCCCCTCTTTCCCCTCCTTCCCAGTCCCGGGGCGTTCTCAATGTGAATGCGGGTGCCCGTGTCCCCGGTGCGTGTGGGCGCCCGGCTTTTCCTGCAGCGGCTTGCCCGACGATCCAATGGAAACGTCGGCATGCAGCACGCCTTTGTGCCGGCGCAGATCGTTGGCCAGCGCCTCAATCTCCGCGGCGCGCCCCCGAATCATGATCATTTCGGCGCACAGGTCCTCGGTGAGGTGCACATGCGTGGTGGCGAGAATCGCGTCGTGGTGGTGGTGCTGGAGGTGGGTGAGCTTGTGCGCGAGGTCGCGGGTGTCGTGGTCGAAGACCAGCGTGATCGTGCCCACCGCCTCCTCGTTGTTCTTCCACGCATCGTGCACCAACCGTTCGCGGATCAAATCGCGGATGAACTCGGAGCGGTTGGCACCGGGTGTCGCCCCCAGCATCACCTCCAGTTGATCATACAACTCCTGCTCGATGGTGAAACTCACGCGGACCAGTTCGCTCATCGGTTCACCTCCCCGCCGGGCCGGCACCTACTGGCCCGACAGCAGCGCGTCAAAATAGTCTATCGTCTTGCGCAAACCCTTGACCAGGGGCACCGCCGGTTCCCAGCCCAGCTTTTCCCGCGCCAGCGTGATGTCCGGCTGCCGCCGGGTGGGATCATCCGTGGGCAGCGGGTTGCGCACCAGTTCCGACTTGGATCCCGTCATCCCGATGACCATCTCGGCCAGTTCGAGAATGGTGAATTCGCCGGGATTGCCCAGATTCACCGGGCCGTTGAACCCGTCGCAGTCCATCATGGCGATGATGCCCCGCACCAGGTCGTCCACGTAGCAGAAGGACCTGGTCTGCGAGCCGTCGCCGTAAATGGTGATGGGCTCGTTGCGCAGCGCCTGCACGGCAAAATTGCTCACCACGCGCCCGTCATTGACCAGCATGCGCGGCCCGTAGGTGTTGAAGATGCGGATGACCCGGATGTCCACCCGGTTCTGCTGGTAATAGTCGAAGAACAGCGCCTCGGCCACCCGTTTCCCCTCGTCATAACAGCTTCGCGGGCCGATGGGGTTCACGTTGCCCCAGTAGCTCTCCACCTGCGGATGCACGGCCGGGTCCCCGTACACCTCCGACGTGGACGCCTGCAAGACCCGCGCGCCCGTGTCCCGCGCAAGGTTGAGCATGTTCATCGCGCCCATCACGTTGGTCTGGATGGTCTTGACCGGGTTGTGCTGGTAATGCACCGGCGACGCCGGGCAGGCGAAATTGAAGATACGGTCCGCCTCAAGCACGATCGGGCTGATGACGTCATGGCGGATCAGCTCAAACTGCGGGTTGCCCAGCAGCCCCGCGATGTTCGCCTTGCGCCCCGTGAAAAAATTGTCTAGGCACAGCACCTCCTCGCCCCGCGCCAGCAGCGCCTCGCAGAGATGCGAACCGATAAAGCCCGCCCCGCCCGTGACCAGATTGACGTGACCCATGACCATCCTCTTTGTTTCGCGCGCGCCATGCGGCGCGGTGTGTGACGATGATAGCACAACCTTCATGCCATGGTGAATTGGACCACGAAAAGGCGGCAAGAAAACCGTGTCGAACGGGCGAACCCATCAGAATACAGAAGGCACTACGTGTCGGATGTTGC
Source organism: Candidatus Hydrogenedentota bacterium (assembly GCA_903922535.1). The sequence goes on along the minus strand of CAIXUF010000360.1, from coordinate 11,601 downwards.
GGCGCGGAAGAAACACCGGCAAACGACCGAATTCCATTTTTGTCCGTAAATAACGGCATGCTTAAGTCCCCCTTTGGAGGGGGATTTAGGGGGATGTTGGTCTTGCCCCCCTCCCGCGCGCCCCGCCTTGCCGCGGTTGTCTCCCTTCAACGGGGGACCAAAACGGCGCCAATCAGGGGGCTATCATGTTGTACTGGCGCACGGTTTCCGGTGTGACGCCTTCCTGGCGCGCCCGGGCCGCCGCACCGCCCCGGAGTTTGTCCACCAGTTGCTCGCGCTGTGCCGGGGTGACCTTCTTCATCCGCTCCATGAGGGCCGAGGTGCCGCCGGCGGCATAAGTCGATTTGAGCTGCGATATCAGTTGCGTCGGGTCGCCCATGGCGGCCAGGGTGGACAGCACGCCGGACTGCTCGACGAGCATCACATCCCGCAGATTCAACTCGCCATACTGGGCGGGAAGATTGGGCCCTTCAAAGCATGCGGCGTCCGGCTCCTTGTCTACGGACCAGTCCGGGAACAGCAGGGACAGTTTGACCGAGCCGCCCGGTTTGACCCACGAGGCGGGGCCGCGCTGCGTGAGCGCCTTGGTCAGATCGACATCCATGCGCGCGAGAAGGGGCTTGTCCCCCTCGCGCACCCACAGGTCGACGCCGATGTCCCGAAGTGTCCAATAATTGTTCATCCTGAAACGCAGATGTTCCGTGGCGGCGGGCCCGGCCTTCTCATGGCCGGCATACTCCGCGCTGCTCAGCAGCGACCACCAGCGGTCAAGTTTGCCGTCATCCAGGAAGTCGAACAGCGTGATGACCACGGGCAGCGTGTAGGTGTCCGTCACCTGGCCTATGCGCGTGGGTGTCGCCGCCATCACCAGTTCACGCGGCAGATACAGCGACACCTGGCCTTTGGTTCCGGTGGAGATCACCTGTGCGAGAAGATGCTTGTCCTTGGCCCGCGCCACCGACACGGCAAACGCGCCCGGATCCCGTTTCACCAGCGACACGGTGCAGTTCAGATCCTTGGCTACGCCTTCCGACACCACATGTATGGACAGCGTTCCCGTCGCGGCGAACTGCTCCAGCGCCCGAGAACCCTCAAACGCCGCGCGAAACACCCGGTCGAAGTCGGGGGGGATGACAACCTTCTGGTATCCCTGCGCCTGTGCGGCCAGGGCGGCCGCAAGCGTCAGAACGGTTAGAACCACCGTCTGCGTGATGCGCACTCCCGGTGCGATCATTGTTCCGCCGCCGCCACGCCTCACCGCAAGGCTCCAAGCGCCGCAATCGCCGGCAGGTTCGGGTCGGGGGTGAAGTCTGCCGGGGGGGCCTTCTTGCGGCCCTGAAGCGTGCCCAGCGCGCCCGTGTTCGGCTTGAGCTTGCCCGCGCCCTTGGGATCGTTGAGCGCGCCAATGGGCGTCCGGTTGCCGCTGGCGGAGGGCAGTTCACTGGGTCCCTTGGCATTGATGGCGCCGTGATCCCAGCCCACCGGTCCCCGCGCACCCTGAACCTGTGGCGATTCGGCGGCGGTGACCGTGCGGCGCTCACTGTAGGACAACACATCGAACTTCGCGAAATCCGTCACCGAACCCTGCAGTTCCACGTCCTTGCCCGTCATTTGCTCCAGCCGCTGAATCTTCTTTCCTGTAACCTGGAGAGACTTCCCAATCAGATCTTTCAGCCCTGCCCCATTTGTCTCCCGGGCGCTCTTCACCTTGATAAACACGGTCGAGTCCTTCACATTCACGGTGCCCATCACAAAAACCGGAACCACCACCGCCTCCGGTGCTTCCTCCAGCCGCGTGGCGGCGGCTTGCTCCGCCGGTTTCTTGCTAAGATCCGTTTGCTGCGCGAAACTCTTCCCCGGCGAGTCATCCGCTGTCTGTGCCCATGCAGGTCCACCCGTCATGGCGGCCAGCAGTGTCATAATCAAGAACATGCGTTGCATCAGCGTTCAATGCTCCTTGCGTTGCTCCAAGCCCCAATTATACCTCGTTTTGGCCGCGACCCGCACATTTCACGGGCAGGATTTGCCGTGCGTCTGCGGAATGCGCAAACGGTGATCCGGCTCTTTTCCCCAAATGCGCCCCGCGAAAACCGTGCAAGAAGCGGTTCCAAAGCCCAATAGGGTGTCCCGTTTACGATAATCGCTGCCATGCATCGAGTCAAACAAGGTGCAACGGAGTGCGGACTTCGGGAAGATCCAACCCGTCCGCTCCGTCACCCGCACGGCGCGGGTGACGCGACCAGGGGCATGTTCAACGCCTGCAGCGGCCTGCCCCGCGCAAACAGCGACATCGCCGTGGGGAGCTTGGGCGGGGTCGTCCAGCCCATCTTCACCCTCATTGCCGGCGTATTCGCGCTCATCCTGTTCATGTCGCGGTTTCTGTCGATGATTCACCTGATCGACCAGTCGGGCAATCAGACCACAGGCGGCGGACCGGCTTGGCGCCCGCGAACGACGCATCCCGTCACCTTCCCCATTCTCTCCCATACGCTCCCCTTCTTCCCACAATTCCCATCAGCCCCGTCCGGCGCGGATGAGCCTTCTGAGTTCGGCGGCCGCGGCGCGCGGGTCCGGCGCGGCGGTCACCGCCGTGACCACGGCGCAGTGGCGTGCCCCGTGCGCCAGCACCGGGCCGATGTTGTCCGTCTTGATGCCGCCCATGCAGGTGAAGGGCACCCGCAGCAGCGGGCGGATGGCGTCGATCATGTCCAGTCCCACCACCCCGGTCGGCACGGACTTGGTTTGCGTCGCATAAACGGGCCCGATATTCACATAACTGGCGCCCGCGTCCTGCGCGGCAACAGCCTCGTCCGGGTTGTGGCTGGACCCGCCGATCACCAGATCGGGCCCAATGCGCCGCGCCTCGGCGATGGGCAGGTCCGTCTGGCCCAGATGCACGCCGTCGGCGTCCAGGGCCAGCGCAAGATCAACACGGTCATCGACAATCATCAGCGCGCCCGCGTCCCGGGTCTTTACCCGAAACGCGCGGCCCAGTTCGAACAGGGCCAGGTCGGAACTGTCCTTCTCGCGCATCTGCACCAGGCGCACCCCCGCGTCCAGACACGCGTCCAGCACATCGAGTGCGCCCCGGCCCGCGCAAAACGCGCCCGTGATCACCACATAGAGATCCGTCTCCGCGAAGAGCGCCATGCGCCCCGCGTGCGTCATCACCCGCCCCCGACGAAGCGGACCAGCTCCACCGTGTCACCGGCTTGGAGGACCACCGTTGCATGGGCGTCACGCGGGATAATGGCGTCGTTCACCTGCGCCGCAACCACCCGCGGATTCAGCCCAAGCTCCTCCAGCAGCATAAGCACCGTGCTTCCATCCAACACCGAACGCGCCTCGCCGTTCACCATGATTTCGATTGCCATAATGTCTGTAACCTCTTCTCTGAACTGCCGTCTGTCCCGTTCTGGCCACAAGCGGATGCCCACAATGTGGGGCAGACATTCCTGTCTGCCCTGTCTTCAGCCTTCAGCCCTGCCTTCAATCTTCAATCCTGTCTCCCGTCTCCTGTCTTTACAGCCTACAATTCCCGATTCCCAATTAAGGTTTCTGCAAACCACGCGGCGGTTTGTTCCAGTTCCCCGTCATTGTCGGTCCACGCATGGTCCGCGCTCTCGCGGACCCGCAACTCCGCGCGCCCGCCAACCGCCCGCCATGCGTCCCTCAGCCGCTCTGAATGCGCCAGCGGCACCACCCGGTCGGCCGCGCCGTGAAAAAGCACAAGCGGCGGGGGCACCGCGTCCGGGTGGCGTTCGTGAAACCGTGCCGCCACGCGCGCCGGCGACAACTCTTCGAGCCGCGCCAGGATCTCCGGCTGGGTTCGGCCACCCAACCCGCCCCTGAACAACAATCCGGGCACGTCCATCCCCTCCACCTGGAACCGGTCCAGGCGGACGCCCCAGAAATCGACCAGATCCGACGGCGGAAAGAAGGCAGCCACCGCGCCCACAGCCGTTCCGGGACGTCGCCACGCATCGCGGCTTTCCGGCCGTCCCGGCTGCGGCGTCAGCGCGGCCAGCGCGGCCAGATGTCCGCCCGCCGAAATGCCGGCCAGCCCAAGCCGCGCCGGGTCGATGGCAAACACCTTTGCGTGGGCGCGCACATGCCGTATGGCCGCATGCACATGGCGCACCATCTCGGGGCCCGTGAACAGGTTCGACGAACCGGGCAGCACGGCAAACACCGTAAACCCGCGCGCGCACAGCGCGTCGCAGAGGCCAAACCCCAGATGCTCGTTGTACACCACCCGGTCGCACTGCCAGCCGCTGCTGACCACGTCAATGACCGCCGCGCCGTTCGCCGCGCCGACGGGGCGCAGGACGTCCAAGACCAATCCCGTGCCGAACGCCTCCGCATAAACCCGCTGCGTCTGGACCGTGACAAAAGCGCCGTGCGTCTTCGGCCGCATGCGCAGCATGGCGCCGGACCGGTGCAGAATCTCCACGGGAAATGGTTCAGGACCGCTCATCAGTGTTTCCGTTCACGCCACGCTCCAATCCGCTTCAAAAAGGTATTATGCCAGACAACCATCGGGATTCAGCGTAAAAAAACAAAGCTTCGCTCCGTATGTCCTGATTCATACCCCGTTCCACATTCCCATGGGCTGGTGCTCGGCGCTCAGGAAAATGGACGCGCAGACCTTGTCAGGCCAAAGGCGTGCCCTCGGCATGCCCGGGTGATTTGCCTTGGCAGTCTGGGAAACAATGGAAGCCCACAATCCCCCCTGCCTCCCATAATTCCCGCCAATCCAGACAGCCTCAATCACCATCCTCAGTCAGTTCCGAATCTGGAAAGCGGTCCGGTCCCGGTGTGCGCGAGAGCGCGGAGCTTAGGATGTCCACTATCAACTGATTGCGGTTGACCCCTTCCACCCGTGCCGCGATGCCCAATGCATGATACAGGTCATTCGGCACACGCAGTGTAAGCCGGGTGGTGTCGAAGTCGCCCGGCAGCAGATTGGGCAGGCTGACCGGCTCGTGGGAAAGGTCCACCGCGCCGAAAAGTTCCGCCTGTTCCTGCGGCGCGGACGGAAATCGCGACAACCGCCCGGCGGGAAACTGCAATTCGAGGATCTCCACGTTGCTTTTGCCTTCTTGAATGCGTTCGAGAATGCGGGCACGCCCGCCCAGCGCCCGCAGATGGCGCACCAGGCCCAGCGGAGTGGTCAGGAAGCCGCTTTGGCGCACAAACGCCACCGCCTCCTCACCTTCCAACCCCCGGCGAACCGCCTCAATGACCCGTTCCTGTTTCTGTCGTGTATGCATGGACACCGTCCCGCATCCTTTGGCCCAGGGTCGTGCCCCAGGCAATCTGCAAGCATTATAGTAAATTATTGACTATTCTGCAAGCGTTGATAAAAATGTGTGTCAACAAAAATGTATGGTGCTAATGTGGGGCAGACATTCCTGTCTGCCCTCTTCCCATGGATGCCCACCATCCTTCCCATCTCCCATACCCCTCTTCACGCCGTCAACGGGCAATTGCGTATCCCCCTGCCCGGTTGCATATAATCAAATACGATAGAACTGCAAACGGCCGTCGGCTTCAGGGAGAAACTTTCCAAGCCATGAATGCCATAGGCGCTACGGAAAAGAATGGACACAAATCCGAATCACCCGCCGGGTTAAGTCCATATCGTCCACGCCGTTCATAAAGTCCATATCGTCCATGACTTAAGCGAGCCATGGTTGCCCCAACGGCCGTTTCCAGGATAAAGGAATAGCAAGATGGTCTGCCGAAGCCACGTCGTGTGCGTGACACTTGCCCTGTGTCTGGTTCTTCGCTGGACGGCTGCGGCCGCCGAGGAAACGGCGCCGTCCGCAGTGCCCCAGCAGGAACAGTCCGAAAAGAAAGCCGCGGCGGCCGTCGTGGCCGGCGCGGACACGCTCAAGAACGCGATTGGCATGGAATTCAGGCTGATCCGGCCCGGCACATTCAAGATGGGCAGCCCGGAAAACGAGCCGGGGAGAAGCGACGACGAATCACCAGTCCGCGAGGTAACCCTCACCAAGCCCTTTTACATCGGTGTCTGCGAGGTCACCCAGGAGCAGTGGACTGCGGTCATGGGGGACAATCCCTCCGAGTTCACCGGCCCGAAACGCCCGGTCGAGCAGGTTTCCTGGGAGGATACCCAGGTGTTCCTGAAAAAACTGTCCGAAAAAGAGGGGGTCGAATATCGTCTGCCCACGGAGGCCGAATGGGAATATGCCTGCCGCGCGGGCACCCAAACACAGTACTATTGGGGCGACACATGGGACGACGCCTATGCCTGGTGCGCGGGCAATTCCAAAAATGAGACACATGATGTGGGCACAAAGAAGCCCAACGCCTGGGGGGCTGTGCGACATGAGCGGCAACGTCTGGGAATGGTGTGCCGACTGGTTCGACAAGTATCCCGCGGCACTCAAGGACACCGATCCACAAGGCCCGTCAGAAGGCGGTTCCCGGGTGTTGCGCGGCGGTTCCTGGCATTTCCATCCCGACGCCTGCCGCTCGGCCAACCGCGCCTTCATCTCCATACCGGACTATCCGCTGCGCTCCTTCGGCTTCCGCGCCGTCCGCAACCCGTAGCACTTTGCCCTCTTTCTCCAGATTCAGCGCCCCCCCCTCTTCTCTGGGTCCATTTCAAGACCGGATACATTCTTGATCTGCATCGCACCGGCGACCGATACCTCGAACGCCGACGGGGACACGGCGCTGACACCTTCAGACAATCCTCGGATTTCTGCACCCGCCGATGGCCCTCTGCCAGACGCCAACCTGTGCGGCGGTGACATGGACTGCCATTGTCTTTGCTTGGCGCTTGCTGGACCACGGGCAGTACGGCATGGCAAATTGTCAACCATTATGTTAATATTGATAAAAAGACTGATCTTTGGAGAGAGTCATTTATTTCCCACTGTCGGCAATGAACACCCCGCTAACGTTGTTATAATCAGTGACTTAGATATGCGGAAACACCAAGAGGGTTTGACTGGTCGTGAAAATAAATGCTAACATCTGTCCCTTGTGCCAACCACTATAATGTCTGCATGACCTTGCAGGGAGGTACTTTACCCATGAACATCAAAATCACCGGACGCCACATGGACCTGAGCGAGGCGCTCAAGGCGTATATCGAGAGCGCGCTGAAGAAGGTCAAAGTTCATTTTGACAAGGTTATCGACGTGGATATCGTCCTGGATGTGGAGAAGCACCGGCACATTGCCGAGGTGAACCTTCACGCAAACGGCGTGCGCATTCACAGCAAGGAAGCCTCTTCGGACATGTACGCCTCGGTGGACGCGGTGCTGGAGAAGCTGGAGAAGCAGGCGCGCAAGTACAAAGACCGGATCAACCGCCACCAGCCCCGCACCTCGCGCGAGGAGCGCTCCTACCAGCATGCGATTGTTGCCCTGGAGCCGACCAACGGCGACGGCGATCACGCGGAGCAGGTCGAAGAGAAGCACCTTGTGGTCAACCGCGAAAAGCTGGTCATGAAACCGATGAGCCTCGAAGAGGCGGTCATGCAGCTCAACCTGGTGGATGACCCCTTCATTGTATTCGCCAACGCGGAGACCGCGCAGGTCAACGTCCTCTATTCCCGGGGTGACAAGACCTACGGGCTGATCGAACCGGAGATCTAGGGTCCGTACGGGGACCATTTGAACAAGCCGCCTTTCCGCCGCGTTTCCCGCGGGGGAAAGGCGCATGCCCGGGCAGGAGGCGAACGTATGGACCTGACCAAACTCAAGGTCAAACGCAAGCAGTATATACCTGTGTCGCGCATGCTCGAACACATGACGCAGGATCTTGATTTTGAGTTGCTCGCAGGCTTTCAGGGCGTGGAACGGCCGGTCTTTTCCTGGGATGTGAACCGTCCCGGCCTTGCCCTGAGCGGCTATCTCGACTACTTCGCAAACGACCGGGTCCAGGTGCTGGGCAACACCGAAATCCATTTCATGGAGCGGATGCGCCCGGCCGAGCTGGCAAACCGGCTCAACAACATGTTTTCCTTCGAAATCCCGGCCTTTGTGCTCTCGCGCAACCTGATGCCCCAGGCCATCCTGCTCGACATGTGCAACCGCTACGGCATCCCCGTGCTGCGCTCCACCATGAGCACCGACGAGGTCATCAGCCGCATCATCCTCTATCTCACCCAGGAATTCTCCCCCGAAACGGTCCTGCACGGAACCGTGGTGGACGTGTACGGCGTGGGTTGTCTGGTGGTGGGCAAGCCGGGCATCGGCAAGAGTGAAACGGCGCTGGAACTGGTCGAGCGGGGCCACCGGTTGGTGGCCGACGACATGGTGGAAATAAAACGCCGCCGCGCCGACTATCTGTACGCCCAGACGAACCGGACCGTGAAGCATTGCATGGAAATCCGGGGACTGGGCATCATCGACGTGCGCGCGCTTTACGGCGTGGGGCGCGTCCGCAATTACAAGCGCATCGGACTGGTCGCCGAACTGGAAGAGTGGGACGACAAGGCGGCGTACGACCGGACCGGGCTCCTGGAGCATTACGTGGACATCATCGGCGTGAGAATTCCCTACATGCGCATTCCCGTCAAGCCCGGGCGCAATGTGGCCATCATTATCGAGGTGGCCGCGCTGAACCAGCGCCTCAAGGAGATGGGCGTCCACACTGCCCGCGACCTGAATGAGGACATTATGCGCAACAACCGGGGGCAGGCGGGATGAACACACCGGCTATGGAAGGGCCTTTGTCCGGCGATAGGCCCCGGAAAAGGCGGATTAACCTCATTTTCGGCTGCCATGCCCACCAGCCGGTCGGCAATTTCGGGTTTGTCTTCGAGCAGGCCTACGACCTGTCCTACAAGCCCTTCCTGGACGTGCTCGAGCGCTTTCCCGCCGTTCGCGCCGTCCTGCATTTTACCGGGCCGCTCTTTGACTGGTTCGGGGAGAACCGGCCGGAGTTCCTCGACCGTCTTGCCCGCCTGGGCGCGTCGGGCCAGATCGAGATCATGGGCGGCGGCTACTACGAGCCGCTGCTCTGCGCCATCCCCGAGCGAGACGCCGTGGCGCAAATCACGCGCATGCGCGACTACTGCCAGAACCGTTTTGGCCGCGCGCCGCGCGGCATGTGGCTGGCGGAACGGGTCTGGGAACCGCAAATGGCGCGGATTATGGCCCGGTCCGGGGTCGAATACACCGCCTTGGACGACACCCACTTCCTGTGCTCGGGCCTGCGGCCCGACCAGTTGTACGGCTATTACATGACCGAGGACGAGGGACTCGCCGTCAAGGCCTTTCCCATTCAGGAGAAACTGAGGTACCTGGTGCCCTTCCACCAGGTGGAAGAGACCATCGACTACCTGCGCGGGTTGGCCACCGAAGAGGGAACCCGCTGCGCCGTGCTCCATGACGACTACGAGAAGTTCGGCGTGTGGCCCGGCACGCACGGCAGCGTGTACACCGAGGGCTGGCTGGAGCGGTTCTTCACGGCGCTCACCGAAAACAGCGACTGGCTCACAACCACCACGTACGCCGACTACATTGATCAAGCCCCTGCCCTTGGCCGCACCTACCTGACCTGTGCGTCCTACGAGGAAATGATGGTCTGGGCCTTGCCCACCCCCATGCAGCGGTCACTGAATGAAGTCCGGACCCGGCTTAAGGAAGACCCCGACCTGTACCGGCAGACCGCGCCGTTCTTGCGCGGCGGCTTCTGGCGCAATTTCCTGGCCAAATACGACGAATCAAACAACGTGCAAAAGCGCATGCTGCGCGCCAGCAACCGCCTCGACCGGCTGCGCGCCACCCATGCGGGCGACCCGCGCCTGGCTGACGCCGAACGGCTGCTCCACCAAGGGCAGTGCAACTGCGCCTACTGGCACGGCGTTTTCGGAGGACTGTACCTCAACCACCTCCGCACGGCCCTGTACGAGTGCATTATCGCGGCGGACAATGCCATGGACGCCCTGGAAAACCGCGGCGCGGACTGCGTGACCGTTCAGCAGACGGATTTTGACGGCGACGGCAACGACGAGTGCGTGCTGGAGAACGCCGCCCTGACCCTGTTCCTCAGCCCCACCGACGGGGGCACGCTGTTTGAGGCGGACTTCAAGCCCAAACCCTTTAATGTCCTGAACACCCTGACCCGCCGCGATGAACCCTACCACGACCTCCTGCGCAGGGGGGCCGTGCAGATAGGCGAGTCGGCCCAGGGCGACCTGAGCATCCACGAAATGGTCAAGGCCAAGGAAAAGGGACTCGACACCTATCTCGTTTATGATCCGTGGCGCCGCGTGTCGCTGCGCGACCGCTTTCTGGATGAATCCGCCACGCCGGACAGCCTGTGGTGCAACCGCGCCCGGGAATACGGCGACTTTGCCAAGGCCGTCTATTCGGCGGTTTGTGACGAGAATGGGGTGATTTTGTCACGCGAGGGAAGCGTGCACGGCGATCATGGGCCGGTTCCGGTGCGCCTGTCCAAACGCGTCCATCTTGTGGCGGGTGAATCCGCCGTGGAAATCCGGTATGATATCGCCTGCGGAGGCGTGTGGCCGAAAGATCTGTATTTCGGCGTCGAATTTGCCGCAAACCTGCTGACCGGTTCCGCGCCGGACAGGTATTACCGGTCTGACGACGCGGATTTGGGCCGCGCGATGCTCGGCACGCGCGCATGCAATGACGGCCTTTCCCATATCGCGGCCCGGGATGAATGGCAGCGGTTGGAGTGCGGATGGCGGTTTTCGAAGCCCGCCAGGGTGCACCGGTTCGCCATCGAGACGGTAAGCCAGTCGGAAGGCGGACAGGAGCGGGTGCACCAGGGATGTGTTGTCGTTCCTGTCTGGCGCCTGGACCAAGCCGGGGACAGTGTGTTTTCCTGCACGGTGCGGATGGAAGTATCGCAGTTCTGAACCGCGGGCCCGGGCGCGCGGATGGAGAGGACATGGGCAGTATGACGGAAGTGACAGAAGAGGTGATGGTGGTCAACGCGTTGGGAATGCACGCGCGGCCCGCCGCCGCGCTGGTGCAGACAACGCTGCGCTTTGAGAGCGATGTCCACATTAATTTCAGAGGCAACACCGTGAACGGAAAGAGCATCATGGGCCTGCTCACGCTGGGCGCGGCCCGCGGCAGCCGGCTGTCGATCACCTGCTCCGGCCCCGACGCCGAAGAGGCCATGACCGCCGTGCGCCAGATGTTCGCCTCCGGATTCGGCGAGGACTGACGGAAAACATGGAGTTTCCTTTGTGGAGATAAGCCTGCATGGCATAGGCGTGTCGCCCGGCATTGTAATCGCCCCCGCTCTTGTCTTTCTCAAGAGCCGGTGGGAGGTGCCGCAGTATGACATCGACGCCCCCGAGAGGGAACTGTGCCGCTTTGACAGCGCCGTCAACGCCTCCCGCGAAGACCTCATCCGCCTGATCAGGCAGACCACGGAGGGGCTTGGAAAGGCCCACGCGGACATATTCTACGCCCATCTGATGTTGCTCGACGATGTGGCGATCCACGAGGAGGTGCGCGAAAGGATTATTGGCGACCGCAAGAACGTCGAATATGTTCTTGACAGCCTCACCAAGCGCTATGCCAAGGCCATGGATGCCGTCGAGGATCCCCGGTTCCGCGAGCGCACCGCTGATCT